>DASQZL010000345.1:0-2494 GCA_035638715.1 Balneolaceae bacterium | reverse complement strand
GATACATCTCCTCCCGCAATGGTTAAAAGCTCCTGAAAAAGATCATTCAGCGTATCAAAGGGGGATTTGTTGCCTTGCCGGGCAAACCGTTCGTCCCATTCTACATATTTAAAACGCATAATGAAAAATTGTCGGTTGGTTTTTGTTTTATAACGAGCAAATAAGAAAATTCATTTCATAGTTTCTTTGATTTCGAATGAACAAAACCGGTGCATCGGTGTCTTGCACGAAAAGCAGGGACTTGCATCCTCAAATTATTTGGTGGGGTCGTCCTAAGGTTCTTTCAAAAAAATTTTCTGATTTTAAATATGGTACTACTTAAAATGACCTCAAATAAGCTGTATATTATCCATTTAATTTATCGTCTGATCTATAATCAATAAACCGGAATTATGAATCGTCTGCAAATTGAAGAAGCCCTCTGGGACGAACAGTATAGCCGTATTATGGGGCTGGATGAAGTGGGGCGGGGCTGCCTTTCGGGTCCGGTAGTGGCCGCCGGTGTGATACTAAAACCAGGAACCCAAATTAAGGGACTCCGGGACAGTAAACAGCTTTCGCTGGAGCAAAGGCTAACATTTGAAAAAAAAATTAAAACAAAATCCCTCTACTGGACCATCCAATGGTGTGAACCCTCCGTAATAGACGAAATAAATATTCTGCAGGCTTCGCTAAAAGCAATGCAGAAATGCACCCAGCAGCCCGGTGCTGATCCCGATTATTTGTTAATTGACGGCAAACACTATCGCGACACGATTTACCCGCACCAATGCCTGGTGGGGGGAGACGATCGATCGCTGAGTATCGCTGCAGCTTCTGTGCTGGCCAAAGTTCACCGGGACAACCGAATGAAAAAATTACATGAACAATTTCCCCACTATGGTTGGGATACCAATGTGGGCTATCCTACCAAGCAGCATTTTGAAGGACTTAAAAAATACGGAATCACCAGGCATCACCGGCGCAGCTTCAGATTACGCACAGACAAAGAATGGGATGAAAGTTCAAACCATTGATATTGCCTCCTTTCAATGAAAATTACTTTATGGATAAACTTTCTCAATCCCGGTAAAAATTGTTTACGTTTGTGCATGTTTATCAAGAACATGCATAAACGGTTCAATTCATTAAATAAATTTATGAGAAATTGCTGGATATTAATTGGACTGTTTTTGATCGTCAGTTGCCGGTCATCAGAGAAGTTGTACAAAAATCATCCATCGCCGGTTGATTATTCAATCATTTACGTTATCCACGGAGATTCCAATTACCTGTATCATACCATTCATGGAAAACCCAAGCAGGCCGATCTCCATGCGATGAAAGAGGCAAGATATGTAGGACGACATGCCAGGCACGGGGAAGTCTTTATTTTTCATCAAAATCCGGAACACAAAATCCTTTGGATTTTTCCCAGGAAGGACCGGAAATTCCTGTACTATCGCAATGGAAGGCTTGTCCACCAAAAACGCTATTCGCCGCACTCGAACAAAAAAGCATTTGTAACCGAAGCAAAATTATATCATAAATATACACAGCGTGCAAAGTCAGCATCCGCACGCAAGATATTTATATATATGGGGCATGAAGTGCCCATCCGCTTTGATTACCCCTATAATTTTTCACGGCCGAAGGCTCGTTTTAATACTGATATTTTTGTCCGGGGCGTAAAATCATTTTTGCCATCCGGCGCTCCCCCCTTTGATTTGACTGTGATCTCCACTTGCAATAATGGCACGCCCTTAATGGTGCACAAACTGAGTCCCTATACACATTACATTTTAGCCTCGCCGCAAAATTTACATCTTTCTTATATTAATACAAAAGTCATGGCGTCCATGCTGAATAAAGGCAAAAGTACTCGGCAAATTGCTGACACTATGGCTGCACGTACGTACAAGCGTTTATCCGGATTTCTTGAGACTGCCATCACCCTGTCTGTTTACAATACTTCGAGAACCAAAAAATATCTCCCTGCGCTTGCACAAAAATACCACAGCCACCTAAAAAAATTATCCGAAAAAGAATTACTGGATGATAATCAGGATTGTACGAACCTTCCTTTTTTTCATTTGCCCGATCACCATCCGGGCGTAAAAACCTGGTATAAACCTCCGGCATTTGGCCGAAAAGTCCGTCATCGCGACCAATATTCGGGCTGGGGATGCAAAAATTAACAAGTTTTAAAGGCCCAATTTGCTTGATTTTAAAGAAAATTTGCATTTTATATCAAAAAAGTGGGGTTTCACAAAAAAAAATGGTATACTTATTTCGAATTGATAATAATATCCTATAAATTAGCTGTCGAATTTTAATTAGAAGTTTAGAGTAAACACATAGAGTCAAATATGGCAGATCGAGAAGTTGGAACAGTCAAGTGGTTTCACAATGGTAAAGGTTACGGATTTATCACGCGTGAAGAAGGCGAAGATATTTTCGTTCACTATAGTGAAATCGTAATGGAAGGCTACAAAAAGCTTGAAGAAGGAATGAA
>DASQZL010000344.1:0-16266 GCA_035638715.1 Balneolaceae bacterium | reverse complement strand
GCATAGACCGTAATTTCCTTTTGTGGAATCTGGTCCATGGTTTTTTGTTTTTTCCCGCTGCCAATCAAATTTTCAATCGCAATAGGTTCATAACCAAGATATTTTTTTGCGAGCGTATCCATCTTCAATTTTTGAGATGCTTCGAGCAGGTAGGCGGCTAACATGGTGTCAAAAAGCGGGCCTTTTATATGGCAACCGGCCCGGTAAAGCATGATGTAATCAAACTTAAAATTATGGGCAATTTTAAGTGAATTTTCATCTGCAAAAAGAGGTTGCAGAATTTCGATGGCTTTGTCCTCGGGAATTCCGTTCTCCCCGTTTAAGGGGATATAATAAGCTGAACCCGGCACCGTACACAGAGAAATCCCCACCAGCTTCGACTGCAGCATATCCGTGCCATCGGTTTCGGTATCAAAACAAAGTGTCTCGGTATCCTTTAATTTTTGAACCAGGTTTTGAAGGCTTTCCGTCGTTTCAACGAACTCATAACTGACAGCAGCCTCATCATAACACTGGGGACCTTCTTCTTCGAACTCCGCTGATTTATCTACACCGAATAAATCTCCCTGCCCATTTTCGCCATTGGGCCCGTTTTGTTGCGACTCTTCGCCCAGATATTTTTTAGTCAGGCTGCCGAATTCCAGGCGTTTGAAAAATTCGCCCAGCTTTTCTTTATCCGGCCCTTCCCACTCAAGTTCTTCCCAATCCTCTATCGTGGGGACATCCGTCACAATCTTTACCATCTTCTTGGCATGAAGGGCCTGATCACCATCTTTTTGTAATCCTTCGCGGTGGCGTTTGGAGCTCATATTCGGCGCGTCTTCGATAGCAGCTTCAAGGCTGCCGTATTTATTGATAAGCTTTGGTGCGCCCTTCTTCCCGATGCCATAAACCCCGGGGATATTATCCGACGAGTCACCTAAAATGGCCAGCACATCTACCACCTTTTCAGGATACACGCCAAAATAATCCTTAACTCCCTCACGGTCTATAATATTAAATCCGCCGTTCTGGTTATCGGGTTTATAAAGTTTGATATGATCATGAACAAGCTGCATAAAATCCTTGTCCGGCGTTACAAGGAAGACATTTACATCATCAGCATTTGCCCCATCGGCGATAGTGCCAATAATATCATCCGCCTCATAGCCGTGCTGTTGAATATTTTTGATCCCATAATACTCAATCATCTCTTTAATAAGCGGAATATCAACTTTTAATTCCTCGGGTTGAGGAGGCCGGTTAGCCTTGTACTGATCATCCATTTTATGGCGGAAAGTAGGCTCGTGCGTGTCCCAAGCTACGGCAATATGAGTTGGTTCCTGTTCTTCAAGCATTTTTTCGAGCGTGTTTGCAAAACCAAGAATAGGTCCCGTCGGAATTCCTTCAGAATTTTGCAAGTGACTATTCATAAAAGCAAAATAGGAACGATAGGCCAGCGCCATTCCATCAAGCAAATAAAGTAGACTTTTGGACATAGGGGAAATCAATTATCAGTTTAAAATTAGCAGTAAATAGTTCTTATATATAGCGTGTTTAATTATATTAATTCTAATATTTTATCTGCTGAACATTTTTTCCAATTCACTGTTACAATTAAAGGTATAACTTTTTACGCCAGATTTCGAATAAACATACGAATGATAAATGATTTATTAGTCGAAAACCATACAATCTAGGAAATTTCAACCGTCATTTTAATTTTTGTATATAAGTTATCGGCTGAAGATTGTAAATTGCGATAATAAACTATGTATTCAGGATTCAAAAAAGTGTAAATCACTTAAAAATATGAGTTTAAAAAACGAAGCACGCTCTGCGTTTGAAGATACTAAAGATGTCTATCGGGAATACATTTCCGGTATGTCCCGCAAGCGAATCGGTAAAGAGTTTTACAAAGATACCGATCGTTTAAAGCGTCTTTACGAGGAGGCAATTAGTGAAAAAGGGCAGACCAAGCCAAACTATAAAATGCCCGGGTATGAGAAATTTTTACGCTTATTTTCTGCCCTTACGCAGCGACTTAACCCCATGCGAAGGCTCCTTTTCGGACTTTCGCTGGTAGCATTTTTTCTGCATTATTTAGTATCTCTGACCGGCATAACCTTTATCCCTTTTTACGGCTTGTTCTTTCCCTTCTCATTCGCATCCCTGCTGATGCTTCTGCTCATCGAACTGTTAGAAAAAACAGATGTCAAACGTGAAATTGACCTTGCCAGAGAAATTCAATTGAGTTTGCTGCCTCCTAAGGAACAAACCATTGGCAACCTCGAAATTTGTTCCTTCGCCAACACGGCGAGTGAAGTGGGCGGTGATTATGTTGATCTTATTGAAACCCCATCGGGCATCTATCAGATTATTGCTGATGTGTCGGGTAAAGGCCTCAAAGCGGCTTTATACATGGTTCGCATGCAGGCTCTGGTTCATTTGATTATTGAAAAAAATCAACCTTCTCCCAAACAGTTATTTCTGGAACTAAACGATTACGTAAAGTCTGATATTAATGATCAGACCTTTGTAACAGCCTGTGCCGCCTTTTTCCCCAGGGATGAAGAACAAATGATATTTGCACGAGCCGGGCATAACCCGCCTATTTTTTATAACCGGGAGCGAGACACCACTTTTGAATTACGCAGTGATGGCTTTGCCCTGGGGATGACGTCTTCAAAGAACCTTGAAAATTACCTGAAGGAAAAGAAATTTAATTTCAAGGCACAAGACAGCATTTTTTTCTATACCGACGGTCTTTCAGAAGCTCGCAACAGCGCTGGCCAGGAATATGGGACTGAAGAACTTGACGCCATACTAAGCATCTATGGTTCATTACATGCCGAGTCAATCATCCATAAAGTACAAGACTCTCTCGAAAACTTTATCGGTGATGCTCGATTATTTGATGATATCACTTTTACATGTGTTCATCGTACGGCTTGATAAAAAAAGGAACCAACAACTGCTAAAATGGGAAGGTAAATCCTCCCCATTTTAATCAGGCAAGTAACTTATTGGCCTCTTCTATAACACGGTCGGTAGTTATACCATAGTTTTCATAAATTTTCTTAAACGGTGCAGAGGCTCCGAACTTGTCAACCCCGATGGCTGTACCTTCCGAGCCAATCCAGCGTTCCCATCCCAGTGTGGCAGCTGCTTCGATAGAGACACGGGCTTTCACGGATGGGGGCAGGACTTCATCCTGATAGGCTTGGTCCTGTTCGGCAAAAAGCTCCCAGGATGGCATGCTTACCACACGGGCATGTACTCCGTCAGCTTCAAGTTTTCGCTGTGCTTCAAGGGCCAGCTGTACCTCCGAGCCCGTCCCAATCAAAATAACATCGGGGGTCTCTTTGGCCGAATCAGCTAAAATATAGGCCCCTTTTTGGGTTAGCGAGGCATCTGCCACTTCATTCCGATCAAAAATAGGCACATTTTGCCGCGTTAAAATTATAAGTGATGGCCCATTTTGATATTCTACTGCGGCCTTCCAGGCCCAGCTAACCTCATTTGCATCAGCAGGACGCAAGGTCAAAGCATTGGGCATGGCCCTGAATGAAGCCAGATGCTCAACCGGTTGATGGGTCGGTCCGTCGCCACCAAGACCAATGCTGTCGTGTGTCAACACAAAAATAGAGGGAATTTCAGACAAAGCTGCAATACGAATTGAGGGACGAGCATAATCAGAAAAAACAAAAAATGTAGCTCCGTAGGGGATCACACCTTTATGGAGGGCCATTCCGTTTACTGCTGCAGCCATGCCATGCTCACGAACGCCAAAATGCATATTTTTCGAAACGTAATCATCAGGTCCGAAGTCCCCCGTACCGTCCAGGATGGTTTTCGTGCTGCCGGCCAAATCTGCCGAGCCTCCAATAAGCGAAGGCAGTTGTTTGTGAATAGCATTCAGGACTGTATTAGAAGCATTTCGGGTGGCCATTCCCCCCTCCTTAACTTCAAACTCAGGTAAATCATCACTTAATTTATCGGCAAATTTTCGATGAATTTGCCTGTCAAGCTGTTCTGCTTTTTGAGGTTCTGCCTCGGCAAAATCATCCCACAAATTATTCCATTTCTGGTACCATTTTTTACCATTTTCTTTTGCCTTTCGAAAATGCTGCAGTACTTCATCCGGAATGTAAAATTTCTTATCCGGATCCCAGCCTAAATTTTCTTTTGTCAGCCGCACTTCCTCTTCACCGAGCGCCGAGCCGTGAGCCGCCGCCGTATCATGCTTATTGGGACTTCCCTGCGCAATGTGCGTTTTGCAGATAATGACCGAGGGTTTGCCTGTTTTTTCCTGTGCATTCTGCAAGGCCTCCTCTACGGCATTACGGTCATGCCCATTTATTTTTTGAACATGCCAACCATAACCCTCAAATCGTTTTTCTTCATTTTCAGTAAAAGTTATATTGGTATTTCCCTCAATGGAAATGTTATTGGAATCATACAAACAAATAAGTTTTCCAAGTTGTAGATGCCCGGCCAGCGATGCTGCTTCATGCGAAATTCCCTCCATTAAATCGCCATCGCTGATCAGTGCATAGGTATAATGGTCGGTAACGGGGAACTGGCTGGTATTAAAACTGGCAGCAAGATGAGCTTCTGCGATCGCCATTCCCACGGCCGTTCCGATCCCCTGCCCCAACGGCCCGGTTGTAGTTTCAACACCGGGCGTCAATCCATATTCCGGATGTCCGGGCGTAAGACTACCCCACTGCCGATAATTTTTAAGTTCCTCCAGCGATAGATCATAGCCGGTCAAATGAAGCAGGCTATACAGCAACATAGAGCCGTGACCGGCCGACAATACAAAACGATCGCGATTATGCCATTGAGGATGCGATGGATCATGTTTTAAAAATTTCGTCCAGAGCACAAAAGCGGCATCAGCCATCCCCATTGGCATGCCCGGGTGCCCCGATCCAGCCTCTTGTACAGCATCTATAGTTAATGTTCGTATCGTGTTTACACATTTTTCTTCGAGCGTTGTATTTGGCATAACTTATACTTGTATTATCGCATTTATAGTGAACAAAATTAATGATTTAACTTCCTAAAAATAGTTAAAGCGGCGCTAACTTGAAACTTAAACAGCCAAGAATCAGCCACATAAAAAAAGCCCTCCTTCCAGAGGGCTTTATTAACAAAATATTTAGATAATTAATTTGATTGCGTCTGCTTACACTTTAATTCGTATTTCATAATATGGTGGGACGAATTTTTAAAATCGCCATATAATGCGTTCGCGAATGCCTTACAGGCACTTGATTTTTTATTTAGACCCTGATAAGCTTTTCCTTCCTCATAGTAATATTCCGCTTTGGCAGCACGACCGCCGGTTTCAATATTCAGTCCCTTCTTGGCATAGTTAAGGGCCTCATTGTATTTACCCAAGTGGTTATAAGCGGAGGCGAGTCGGTAATAGGCATCGGCTTCTTTGGGATTATATTTATTAATCGCACGCTTAAGCATTGTAATAGCAGAAGAGTAATGTTTATTCTTAATTTCCTGGGCTCCCTGATAAACAAGCGTACCGCTAGCATTCTGTTGTGCTTTACTGACAATGGTAGAATTACCCGTTTTTTTTCCTACTTTTATAGCATTGTCAAATGCAGAATAAGCGTCATCCATTTTATTTTGTTTCTTAAGGATGAGAGCTTTCTGGTAATATGCATCAGCATAATTAGCATTACGGTTTATAGTCTTATTAGCCGTTTTAAGAGCATCCGCATAATTTTTGTTACTATATTGAAGAACCGATTTCATATACATCAACCGCGTAATCTTATCATTGGCCTTGCTGACAATAGACTGGCTGCCATATTGATTGCCGGCATTAACAGCTTTCTTGAAGGCCTGTATTGTATTATCCAGATTACCGACCGTTTGCGATTTTTGGAATGTGCTATAGGCATTAAATGCTTCTCTGTAGTATAAAGCGGGTAGCTGTTTTTTCGAAAGTTTAATTAACTTTGAACTCTTTTGTCCCCCACCCTGGGCTTTGGAAATAGCTTTCTTATACGCATCAATAGCTTGAGCGTATTGTTTATTTTTTGCAAGCTTGTTCGCTTTATTATAATCCTGTACAGCCGCTCGATACCCATCACTGTTGCTTTGTTGGGCCTGAACGCGACTTCCAAGCACACTTAATGAAATTACGGCCAAGAATGTTAATAAAGTTTGTTTGAAAGTATTCATAACTCCGATAATTTAAATTTAAACTTGATGGCGAATAATGTAATCAATAAGATGATTTATTAAAAAATTTTTTAACTAAGATAGAATGTGTTATAGCTTCAATTAATAAAATAAATTATAATTAAAACTTAAAATAATTGTTCCTTTTAGATAACTTATTCTTCTTTTAACATAGGGTTAACGATTAAATACGAAAAAAAGTATTTTTGAAACAAAATGGTAGAACTATTTTAACCGGTTCCAATATTAATAAACAAAATTATTTAAATAAAATTTTTATTAAAAATTCGGTTTAGGGTTATTTTCCTCATAAAACTCACAAATTATATTAACGGCTTCATCAACATCATCTGTTAGTTTAAAAAGCTCAATATCTTCCGGTGAAATTGTCCCATTCGCAACCATTGTTTCCTGCATCCAGCTAACCAAACCTTTCCAATAGTCCGTACCCACTAATATTATAGGAAATCGCGTTACTTTGTGAGTTTGAATGAGCGTCATTGCTTCAAAAAATTCATCGAGCGTACCCAGTCCCCCGGGAAAGACGATAAAACCCTGGGCATATTTGACGAACATCACTTTACGAGCAAAAAAGTAGTTAAAATCCAACATATAGTCAGCATCAACAAAATCATTCATCCCCTGTTCAAAAGGCAAGCTTATACCTAAACCAACCGACTTGCCATTGCCAAGACTTGCGCCTTTATTTGCGGCCTCCATAATTCCAGGACCGCCTCCCGTAATCACACCGAAGCCCTTTTCAGTAATTTTTTTTGCTGTTTCAACAGTCATTGAATAGTAGGGATCCTCCCGCTTGGCCCGCGAAGACCCAAAAATAGTTACACAAGGACCTATTTTAAATAATTTGTCATATCCTTCTACAAACTCACCCATAATTTTAAAAATACTCCAGCTGTCTTCGCTGTGAGTCTGTTCAAAATTTCGAGGAATGACAGCATCCTTTTTGTCACCTTTCATAAGTTTCTCCTTTTTACTTTGTATTTCCAAACAGATTTAATGAAAGCGTAATGCCGGGCGTTGACTGCGCCAACAAACCCGGTTTCAATGAGGCTCGCATACTTAAATTTTTAGAAACGTTAAATGGTCGAAGTTGTGCAAACACATAAGCGTCAATAGCATTCAGTCCGTATGCCATTGCGATAGTTATATATATAAAATCTCTGCGATTATGGATGGTATTTCGGGCCCGTTTTAAGGATGAAAGATTAACATTTTTCAAATAGGCGGGCGTCGGCCCAAAACGGTTATCATTAGGCGTCTGCCCGTTTCTGTTATAATAGGCTGCCCGGTAATCATGGTATTTCTTCGTTAAATATATGCTATAACCCGTAAGTCCACCGAGCAGTGCATAAATAATAGGGACTTTATAAATTTGTTTGTTGATTACCTGCCCCCATCCGGGAATCATTAGTGATTTAAATAACACTTTATGAGGGTCCGGAAATTTTTTTTGGGGCTTGGTGGAATCGGCTTTAAGCTGACTATTAACAGTTGAATGAGGATGAGAAGATGACTTAACGCTCTGCGCCTTGCACGAAATAAAAGTGAAAAAAATAAGGGCTCCCGCAAGCTTAAGAAATCGACTCAAAAAGTTCGAGAAGCCGTTCCAGTTCATCATCGGAATAAAATTCAATTTTTATTTCGCCTCCATTTTTCTTTGGCTTAATATGCACCTTCGTACTTAATTTACGTCGCAGGCGAGAAGTTATTTCTTTAAAGATGGGAGCATGTCGATCGGCTTTCGAAGTGTCAGAAGATTTCTGTTTTCCGGGCTCCTGCTCTTTTCCCAGTGCCCGTACCGCTTTTTCAGTCTGTCGCACCGAAAATTCATTTTCAATTATTTTTTTAAAAATCTTCTTTTGGTCTTCTTCATCATCAATATTAATAAGTGCGCGGGCATGTCCCATGCTAATACGCTGGTCGCGCAGTGCAGCCTGCACATAAGGAGGCAGATTCAGCAGACGTAACATATTTGCAACGGTACTGCGATTTTTTCCAACCTTTTCAGCCACTTCTGCCTGAGTATGGCCGGCCTCCTCAATTAAGCGCTGATATCCCAGCGCAACTTCAATGGGATCCAAATCTTCGCGCTGAATGTTTTCAACAAGCGCAAAGGAGAGGATTTGCTCATCATCCACCTTTCGAACATAAGCCGGTATTTTCTCCAGACCAGCCAGTTTTGAAGCGCGTAGACGCCGTTCACCACTAATCATTTCAAATCGCTTTTCACCGATATAGCGGACGGTTACCGGCTGTATTAATCCATGTTTTTCAATAGAATGAGACAATTCTTTTAACCCATCCTGATCAAATTCAGTGCGTGGCTGCCGTGGATTCGGACGTATATTCTGTACAGGTACCTGCAGTACTACATTAACCCGTTTTTGTGCTTCCGGTGATGCATCATCATCCTTTCTTTGAGAATTTACAATGTCTGAATCGTCGTCTGAGCGCTCATCACGATCAGGGAAAAAAGCACCTAATCCACGTCCCAGTACTTTCTTTGAGGTCATATGACTGTGTTCTTAATTATTATCAGCGAATACTGAACTATTCGTAAAGCGTTTCTTATTATGTTTTATAATTTCTTTGGCAAGAGCAAGATAATTTTTGGCACCGCGGCTTGTTGAGTCATAAAGCAAAGCGGGCTTGCCGAAGCTGGGCGCCTCAGCGAGACGAATATTCCGGGCAATAATGGTGTCAAAAACACGATCTTCAAAATATTTACGGACCTCATCGGCTACCTGATCAGACAAGCGTGTACGTGTATCGAACATGGTCAGCAGTACCCCTTCAATTTCGAGATCAGGATTTAGATGCTGCCGTACAATTTTTATGGTGTTTAACAGCTGCCCCAAACCTTCAAGCGCAAAATATTCGCACTGCACTGGTATTATGACCGAATCAGAAACCGTCAACGCATTTATTGTTAGCAACCCAAGTGATGGTGGACAATCAATAATAACAAAATCGTAATCGTCGTGAATGCCTTCAATTGCTTTTTGAAGGATGCGCTCGCGCTGGTCACGGTCAATCATTTCGATTTCGGCACCAACCAAATTTATATGAGAGGGAATTAAATCCAGAAAAGAAAGCTCCGTTTCTATAATGGCATCCGAAGCATTGACGCTGCCTACCATAATCTCATAAACAGAATTGGTAATTTTTTCCGCTTCAGCCCCCAGACCGCTGGTAGTATTGCTTTGGGGATCCATATCAATAACCAGCGTAGGATGCTCTAATGCAGCTAAACTTGCTGCCAGATTGATTGCTGTGGTTGTCTTACCAACACCGCCCTTCTGGTTAGCAACCGAAATTACTTTGCCCATGAAAATAAATACGATTAATACTTCATTTACTTTAAGATAATGGGATGAGTATTAGTACACAAAAAATACTTGTCCCAAGCTGTTAATTTTTTGTAAGCTAAAGTTTAGGTTACAGTTAATTATAAATTTAATAATTGATCCGAAGCCAGGTATGAAGCAATAAAAACAATTTTATAAAATTTCTTCCACTGTCTTGGAAGGCATATTAAACGCATGGGCCACATCATCATAGACGATATCGCCATGAGCTATGTTAAGGCCTTTTTTAAGCTCCTCATCTTCCATGATCGCATTTTTCCATCCCTTGTTGGCCAGGTCAAGAGCATACGGCAGGGTTACATTGGTCAACCCAACCGTTGAAGTACGCGGAACGGCACCGGGCATGTTGGTCACGCAATAATGAACGATATCTTCAATCATAAAAATAGGTTCATCATGAGTCGTTGGTTTGGATGTTTCAAAACATCCTCCCTGGTCGATTGCTACATCAACCAAAACTGCCCCCGGCTTCATCTCCTTGAGCATGGATCGGGTGATAAGATGAGGAGCTTTGGCGCCATGTTTCAGCACCGCCCCGATGACAAGATCAACATCCGGCAGCAGCCGTCGAATATTTGCTTCAGAGGAAAACATCGTATGAACATTGCGCGACATTACATCATCGAGATAGCGCAGGCGATTCATATTAATATCCATAATCGTTGTGTTGGCTCCCATTCCAGCCGCAATTTTAGCTGCGTTCACACCTACGATACCTCCTCCAATTACGGCCACATTAGCCGGCGAAACGCCGGGGATACCGCCCATAAGAACCCCACGTCCTCCCTGAATCTTTTCGAGATATTTCGCTCCCTCCTGTGCAGCCATTCGTCCCGCCACTTCACTCATGGGGATAAGCAATGGCAGTGAGCCGTCTGATTTTTCAACTGTTTCATAGGCCACGGCGATGCAATTTGATTCCAAGACCGCTTCGGTAAGCGAGCGGCTGGCCGCAAAGTGGAAATACGTGAAAATGAGCTGACCGGCCCTCATTTTACTATATTCACTCTTAATGGGTTCTTTTACTTTCATAATCATCTCCGCATTCTGCCAAACTTCCTCGGCATCTTCCACAATGGTAGCACCAGCCTGCTCGTACAGACCATCCCGAAAGCCACTCCCCCCGCCGGCTCCCTTTTGCAGATATACTGTATGACCATTTTGTACCATAATTTTCACGCCTCCCGGCAATATAGCGACGCGATTCTCCTGTTTTTTTATTTCCTTTGGAACGCCAATATTCATAGAAAAAATAATTAGTTAATGATTAGCTTATTTTTAGGTGCTAAATTACTCATTTTTTAGTGAAGTTAGCAATGTTCAAACGTTTTTAATCCTGATGATTTAGTCATTGATATTGATCAAATGGATATCCGGATAAACCAATTCAGACAATCATCTTTGATGCCTTTATCTCATCTGTATGCTGCTTATTTTAATTCTCCCCGGAGAAATAAGCTTTCATTTTTTTTATGGCAGAAGGCAGCCCCACAAGTATAAGCTCATCGTTGCCTTCGATGAGGGTATCCCCATGCGGAACGATGAGTGAACTATCTCGTCTGATCATGGCGATAATGCAATCCCGGTCGATATTTATTTCACTAATCGTTTTACCCGCTGTCTTTTCACCGGCTATAACGGACTCTACCTGATCCTCTGATCGTATAAAGGATTTACAAATTTCCTGTTCATCTGAAAAATCACGCCATTCTTCCTCAAAATTAATCATCTCTGCTCTGTTTGCCAGTTCCGCTAAAAAACGAAGATGCTGTTTGGGGCGGTCTTTGGGACTTACCAGTACGAATATGGCGTAATAAGGTTCAGTATTTCCTTCAAAGAAAATGCCCGACCGGGAATGGATAATAGCCAATTCGGGGTGATCAGCATGGCTTATTTGAGCATGAGCCAGTGCTACGTGGTCTCCGATAGGCGTATCTCCGGAATGAATACCCTCGTCCAGTTCTTTGCGTGTGGCCTCATCCGTCAGATTCAGTCGATCCGCAAAGATAGCTGTTACTTCGCTGTATATTGACTCTATATCCTGATCGTCCTGATGCCAGATAACGCTTGCCCGGAGGATAACCTGTTCAAACACATCACTGCGTCGTGTACCTTTTTCACGAATAATGTTTTTCAATTCCTCATTCAATTGTGAAGTCGCTTGCATGCCCACTCGCTTAAATACGTGGAACATGGCCGCTGAGCGATCCACACGCTTCCGGGCATAAAAGAAATACCATAGTGCTCCGCAGATCATCACCCCGACGGACACCATCATTGACAAACTCCCCAACTCAGGTATTAAAATTATAGGAGCAATAATACCTGCGATCTGCACCCATGGATATAGCTTCGTCTCGAATCCGGGATCGTAAGCTGTTATTTGACTTTCCCGCATTACGATGACTGAAAGATTGAGCATTCCAAAAACGATAATCAAAAATGCGCTACCCAGTTCCGCAATACCCTGCGTGGTTAAAAGCAAGACAAACATAATCAACAGCCCCATTGTAAGTAAAATGGAACGGGTGGGCGTGCCGAAACGACCAATTTTTTTCCAGTAGCTACCCAGTAAATTATCTCTGCTCATGGCAAGAGGATACCGGGATGCAGCCGTCAGGCCGGCGTTCGCCGAAGCAACAAATGCAAAAATAGCCGCAGCCGTCATCAGTATTCGACCCGGACGTCCCATAAATTGATCAGCTGCATAAACAATTGGGGTGAGTGAACCGCTGAGTTGCTGAGCCGGCATGACGCCGATCATAATAATGAGCCCCAATACATACACAAGGGTGGTAATTCCGAGTGCAGTCATCATTCCGTATGGAATATTCCGATCCAGATCTTCAACTTCTTCAGCCACGCTGGCTATCTTGGTTAAACCGGCAAAAGATACGTGAACGAGCGCTATAGACTCCACAAAATCGCCTTTGATATTTACAAAAAAGGGATTGAAATGCATCGGGTGAACTTCAAAAAAACCCCGGCTGACAAAGAAAGCCATCACTCCCAATACCAGGCTTACAAATATTTGCTGGAATCGCCCAACGTTTTTGGTTCCACTTATGGCCAAAAAAGCGAAAACGATGCAGAGCGCAACGGCAACTGGTTTCTCCGGCAAGTCGAGAAACAAAATCAAATAGGCGCCGAGACCGATTAGATCGAACGCGCTTTTGAATGCGAGCGACATCCATGTACCGAAGCCCAGTATTGTACCAATAAATGGTCCCATGCTGCGGTCTAAAAAATAATACGTTCCTCCCGCTTTGGGCATGGCCGTTGCAAGTTCAGATTGGCTCAATAAGGCCGGTACAACAAGTAGAGCGGCGACAATATAAGCCAGAATTGCCGACGGCCCTACTTTCTCAAAGATTAAACCCGGCAGTAAAAAGATGCCCGAACTGAGCATTGGTCCCATGGCAAATGCCACGACTCCCCAGAACCCAAGAGTTTTATTAAGTTTTTTGGCCATGCTTGATCGTATTTTCTATTAGCTAAATTAAATATAAATATCAGACAAGATACTTCCGCTTATCCATTATTACAAGAAACAGGCGCCTGAAGTATTACTGTTCGGACATACTGTCAATCCCTGTCACCATCGATGAATTCGAATAAAAATTAAAAATACAATTTTCCGATTCGCGGGCGTTTATAACTGTTCTCTTGCCAAATTTTATTGATTAGAATATAAGTGCACAAATAATTAATTGTCAAAGGCCAATTTTGGCATTATTTTATACGCTATGATTGACAAAGAGATACTAAAAAAAGTTCGAAAAATTGAAATTCGTACCAAGGGGATGGTCAATAACACCTTTGGCGGAGAATACCAATCGGCCTTTAAAGGACGTGGCATGGAGTTTTCGGAAGTTCGCGAATATACCTATGGCGATGATATCCGGCAAATCGACTGGAATGTTACGGCCCGCTCAACCGAGCCTTATATCAAGATTTTTGAGGAGGAGCGCCAGCAGACGCTTATGCTCTGTGTGGATATATCCGCAAGCGGCCTGTTTGGAAGTCAGAATCAAAGCAAAATGGAATTGGCGATCGAAATTTGTGCGGTATTAGCATTTAGTGCCATAAAAAATAGTGACAAAGTAGGACTGTTACTTTTTTCGGATGTCATTGAAAAAGTGATCCCCCCAAAAAATGGGCGAACTCACGTGCTGCGGCTTATTCGTGAATTACTTACGACCGAGCCTGAAAGTGATGGCACGAATATCGGAGAAGCACTGTCATATGTAAACCGATTGCTGAATCGCAGGGCAATTGTGGTAATGGCCAGTGATTTTCAGGATGAAGCTTTCGACAAACAGATGAAAATTACACGGCGTAAACATGATCTCGTAAATATTTTTATCAATGATACGCTGGAAAATGAATTGCCATCATTGGGTCTTACCACCCTTAAGGATGCGGAAACAGGAAAAAAGATAGTCGTTGACACCTCAAGCCAAAAAGTGCGCAAAGCTTATCAAAAAAAGCGTATGAAGCAAAAAAAAGCACTACGCGACAAATTTATGCGCATGAAAGCGGATATGGTAGAAGTACGAACAAATCAATCGTATGTTAAACCGCTGATGAATTTTTTCCACCGCCGAATGCATCGCTATTAGCGGTAAATTTGAACATCAATCCACTGTTTACCCTCCTACCGACTTCACTTTTACTGCTAAACGCAACAAAAAACGACCTAAGGTAGATACCACTTCCCTCAGGGAGCCAGGCTGGCGCGAAGCGAATCGATATTATTCTGATTTTTCACAGAAAGTGTTTGGTTCAAACGGGCACGCACTTCTTTAAATGACGACATATATTTTTTGGGGATGGATTTTGCCGAAGGCAGATTGACCGTCATCGGATTTACCGGCTTTCCATTTTTATAGACCCCATAGTGTAAATTTGTCCCCGTTACACGTCCCGTATGTCCCACGTAACCAATAACCTGCCCCTGTTTTACGTGAACGCCGCGATGAATGCCATGAGCAAATCTGCAAAGATGCATATAGACGGTTGTAAACGTGCTGTTGTGCCGTATTTTTACAATATTTCCTGCGGGTCCACCGTAATGTGCTTCCAGTACGCGCCCGTTGCCGACCGACAAGACCGGCGTGCCATACGGAGCTGCAAAATCCACGCCGTTATGTGGCATGTAACGGTGCAATACAGGATTGAATCGATGCGGATTAAAACGCGAACTAATGCGCTCATCATACTTGAAAGGCGTTTTCAGCATCGATTTCTGCACGCTGTTTCCGTGTTTATCAAAATAGCCGTTAAGTTTGCCCTTGTGAAAATGGTAGGCATAATAGGTTTTCCCCTTATGATTTAACTTTAAAGCAAGAATCTTCCCGAGATCATAATATTGCCCGCCAACATAATTTTTTTCATATAAAATTTTAAATGTATCTCCCTTTCGCAGAGTTGTAAAATCAACCTGCCAGGCCAGTATATTAGAAAATATTTTTACTAATTGAGCCCGTGCTTGTTGATCAGATATGGCGTTGTAAAGTGATGCGTGTATGGTGCCACTGATTCTCTTCAATTTCTCGTTTTCCACATGGGCCGCACGCGAAATTTGCAGCTTCCCGTTATTCCAGCTAAATGTTACAAAGATTAAACCATTTGGCTCCCAAATTAACTTCTTTAATTTCTTATTTTTTTTCGAAAAATAAGCCCGGTACTTTTGTCCCGGCCGAAAAGACTGAAGATTAATAATCTTTTTTGCCTTTCGGGAAGTCGCAAGAATTTTTTTCGGAGAAAGCCCCAGCTTTTTTAAAAGCACATACAGACTTTGATTCTTTTTAATCCTGTAATTCCGGATATGGTATTTGTCGGTATTGATTCCAAAGTTATCATAGCTAAGACTTGCCGTCTGTACAACGGGTTGGGCATTTCTCTTCGGCGTTGTTTTGGTGGTTTTCGTATTATTCTGCCGACACTGCACCGTAATAAGCAGTACGAGAAGCACCAGAAGCGCTTTTTTCATATTAAGGAGTCTTCTTTGTTTGGTTTTTAATTTTAAAATAAAATGGTTGGTCGACATGGATCTCATTAATCAATTAATAACATAAAGAAATCCGGATTAACGTTTAAAGCATTTAAAGAAAGCTTGAAGGTGCCACTGAACTTCGTCGAAAGTTATCTCTTCGGTGGATTTAGCATCTCACAATATTTACAAACATTGAGGTAGAATATTTACTTAACCAACGCATTTGCTCGAAAATTATGCATCGCGGTACGGGTTCAAAGCGAGGCATTCACCAATCTAATACTATGATTTCCTCCCGGTCAACGCATTCTAATTAACTTAAAAAGCCTTTTGTTAATTGGGGTCGAGATAATATGAAGAGTTCAACCCACAAATAAAATTCCAAACCGGTTCATTAATTCACGCAGTATTGTAGAATAAAATGGCAGATCAAAATGAAATAAATATTAATCCGTAAGAACTTAATAAATCAGAATATTAAAATCTATTAATATTTTGTCTCAAATCCGGTTATCATTCAATAAGAATTCTCAGAAAAATTATTCCGGCTCTATTTTTTTCAAATGAAAAGTTTTTTCTATTTTAGCTCTCGATATTTTTATAAGATGAACGGGCAATATTTTAGCAGACGTGTCGGTTTTTTAATTAAAAGTTGTATCAACGGGTGAAAAACTTTTACCGAGTTCC
>DASQZL010000343.1:0-3143 GCA_035638715.1 Balneolaceae bacterium | reverse complement strand
TTGTTTAAATTGTGTAAATGGGGAAAAATTATTCAGTTGAAAAATATATTTAAACTAAAATATTTTGAAATATATGATCTCTTACAAACGGCCAATTAGATATAAATCGAACTGATGGATCTGAATAATATTGATTTACATTTCGATGAAAATCCTATTCCGATGTGGATTTATAATCCCGCAGACTTATCGATAAAGGCTGCCAATGCCTCAGCCCGAAAATTGTATGGGTATTCTGCAAAAGAGGTTAACCACATGAAGATTTTTGATCTTCACCCGAAAGGTGAGATTCCTTCAGTTAAAAGATATTTCGATGAAAGACATAGAGATTTCCACAATGCCGGAATATGGAAGCATAAAAAAAAGGATGGAGATATTATATTTGTACGTATTTTGTCGTATCCGGTATTTGTTAAGGATGAAAAATATAAGCTTGCAACAATATATAATGTTACGGGCCAAATAGAATATCAGGAAAAGTATGAATTGCTATTTAAAAATAGTTTAGACGGCTTTATAATCGCCCGTCCTTCAGGCGAAATCATTGAAGCTAATGAGGCGGCCTGCCAGATACTTGGGATGTCGGAGGATGAAATTATTAGCAAGGGGCGGGAAGGCCTTGTGTTGCCTGATGAACAACTCGAGAAAGCCCTTTCAAGGAGATCGGAGACCGGCAGTTATTCCGGAGAGCTTACCTTTATACATAATACGGGCAGCAGGATACCGGTAGAGGTAGAATCATCTATCTTTACAAATTACGCAGGTGATAAATTAACGAGTATTGTTTTTCGCGATATAAGTGACAGAAAAGAAGTCGAGGAAGAACTAAAAATAGAACAAGAGTTTAGTGATGTCATTTTAAATAGTTTACCTGGTATTTTTTTTATTCTGAATACCGAAGGCCGGGTCATAAATTGGAATGACAGAGTAGAGGAGATTTTTGAGATGTCGGCCGGGAAGATTAGAAATCGGCCGGTGGTTGATTTTGTATATCCGGAGGATCAGGAGCTTGTTCTGCAGAAAATCCAAAAGGTACTTGAGGGTGTTAACACAACGGTTGAATTGAAGCTAAAGACGCCCGGGGACCGCGATTTAATCTATAAGTTTATATCGAGTCGTTTTGACAGAAATGGCCGGACTTATATTGTTGGTACTGGTATCGATATCACTTCGCAAAAGAAACTGGAGAATGAAATACGTTCTTTACTTCAGAGCGAACATGCGCAGCGCAAACAGGCGGAACTCGACCGTGATAAACTCAGGGCAATGTTTGAAAATACCCCTTCTCCCAAATATATGGTTGAGGGAGATGAGTTTCGCTACGTGATAGCAAACGCTGCTTATCGGGAATTAATCGGCCAGGATGATATCATCAGAAAAAAGCTCATAGATGTTGTTCCGGAGGTTGAAGAGCAGGAATATTATGATATTTTAAAACAGGTTTATCATTCAGGTGAACGCTACATGGGCATTGAAAAGCCGCTTTCCGTAGTACATAATACGGGTGAGGAAGATTACACCGTCGTCAATTTAACGTACGAGCCGATGTTTGATGAAAACGGAGATGTTTACGGTGTCTTTGCGGAAGCCATTGATGTAAAAGAGCAGCTCAAGTACCGGAATCAGTTGCAGGAATCACTCAGGGAAAAAGAAGTGCTGCTGTCTGAAATACATCACCGTGTCAAGAATAACCTGGCCATAGTATCAGGTATAATGCAGCTTCAAATATTTGACAGCGAAAATGGGAAAGTTATTCAGCAGCTCATTGACAGTCAGAACAGGATAAAGTCCATTGCGCTTATCCATGAACTTCTTTACCAGTCGGAAAGCTTTTCAAGTGTTAAACTGGGAGAGAAGATAAAAGATCTGGTTCATCAGGTTTCGGATTCCTTATCTCAGAGCGTTGAAATTAAAGTAAAATATGATCTGGATACGATAGCTCTTAATGTTAATCAGGCGGTACCGCTAACATTGATTATTAATGAGCTGATTACGAATGTTTATAAGCATGCTTTTAAGGAACCCAAAAACGGGATGATGAAAATAACACTTCACCAGGAAGATGAGTATATATTTTTAAATATTAAGGATAACGGAGACGGATTGCCTGAAAATTTGGATGTTCATAATCCTGAAACAGTAGGACTGAAAATTATCAATGTTTTAACGAAACAGCTGAACGGAAGTTTTACTTTTACCAACAAGGAAACGGGGGCGGAAGCCACATTGAAATTCAAAAAAGAAAGGAAAAAAGGTTCCTCCGGCAATATAGAATTAAAGAGGATTGATTCTTAGAGGGCTTTGCAATACTAAAGATTTGGTCATTCCGAGGATTCCGACAGCCGTCGGGAGACGAGGAATTTCAAATGTGGTTCCTGATAATCCCTTTTCAACGATGATAAACGGTATTATCGCTTGAGATCCCTCTCCGCCGGCCCCGTGGAATCCCGCCTGCCGGGGCCACGTTGTGGCATTACACAGGGCCATTCGGGCGGATCGGGATGACATATGGGGTTCTGCAAAGGCCTCTCTTAAATGGTAGCACTATTGCATTTAATGATAAAATTGTAATTTTATTCCAATGCGGTTAGCACGCGAGTCTCCGGTTGTAAGATGAATTATTTTTTCAAAATAGATTCGTCCATTTCATTTCGTTCATCAAATATGAATCTATTAGATAGTTTTAGGCCCAAATAAACCGAAAGCACGGTTCCCGAGAAGATAGCGAGCATGATCATGATTTGATATTTAATAGCTGTGACTGGTGAACTGCCGCTGAGGATCTGGCCGGTCATCATACCCGGAAGCGAAACAAGCCCTATCGTTGCCATGGTGGCCAGGGTGGGATTGGCTGATTTCTTCAGCGCATCCCGGAAAAAGGGAAACGTTGCCTCACTGCGTTCCGCACCACTGGCCAGGTAAAAGCGATAGCGTTCCCGGTTCTCATTAATGCTGTAATAGAAAGCGTTGATGCCAATCACATTGCTCCGCAGGCAGTTGCCGAGCACCATCCCGGTAATGGGAATAGTGTATTGAGCAGCCAATATTTTTGGCAGCCGGATGACAAATTTCAGAAAGAAAAAATCAATAATAATTATTCCAAGCAATGTGGCGGCGAAAATGGGTATAAGCAGTTTCTTTTT
>DASQZL010000342.1:0-11219 GCA_035638715.1 Balneolaceae bacterium | reverse complement strand
GACCACATTTGAGATTCCTCGTCTCCCGAGGGCTGTCGGAATCCTCGGAATGACCAAATCTTTAGTATGGCAAAGCCCTCTATTCCAATATTTTTTGGTAAACCATTTCATAACGATCAACCATTTGTTTTACCGTAAAGTGGCGCTCAACATGCGTACGACATTCGGCGCGGTTGATTTGTTCTAACTTTTGAACGGATTCAATGGCTTCATCAGCGTCAGATACCAAAAATCCAGTTCGTTTATCCTCAATCAATTCCTTCATACTGCCGCGGTTGAATGCAATTACCGGAGTGCCGCAAGCCATCGATTCAACCACAGATAATCCAAACGGCTCATCGAAATGAATAGGGTGAAGAAGAGCTATGGCATGCCCAAGCAATTCATTACGTATTTCGGGACCCACACTGCCTATAAACTCAACCTGCCCCGGGGACAGGTGGGTTTCAACATGAGAGGCATAGTATCCCTGATCCTGAATGATTCCTGCAATGATCAATTTTTTTCCGCAAGCCCGGGCAATTTTTATTGCATCGTGGACCCCTTTGTCATGATGAATACGTCCAAAAAATAACAGATAATCGTCGGGCTCCGGCTGAAAATGAAACTGTCCAATTTCAATACCGTGATAAACCGTATCGACGTAATTTAATTTGGGCGTCCGATCTGCATCACTGATCGATATATAATGCGTGGCATCGTCGTATTTTTTGTAAACAGGGAGGATGCCTGCAGAAGAAAATCCGTGAATAGTCGTCACTATCGGGGTGTTGGTCATTGCAGAGTAGGTCAGCGGGAGATAATCGAAATGATTATGAATAATATCGTACTGATCGGCTTCTTCAAACAGTGCCGATATATGCAGCGATTCCCAAACTTTGGGAATCAAATCCTCATCCTCTTCATAACCCCGTGGGCAGACCCAATTCAATTTGGCCCGGGTGATTGAATCGCCGGTGGCATACAATGTAACTTCATGGCCGCGATTGACCAATTCCTCTGTTAAGTTTGAAGCTACACTTTCCCAGGGACCGTAATGCCTCGGAGGGGTACGCCAGGCTATTGTTGATAATACAGCAATCCGCATAGCGTCTCCTTTGACTTTTTCACTCTAAATTTTAGCTAATATTAGAATATACTAAAACAGTATATAAAAATGTAATATATGAGGCAATCCTTAGCTATTAGCCATGGACTATTTTTTTTATCATATATTTATTATAGCCATTATTTTTCGTTGCCATATCAAGATCCCGTTCATTAATTGTAACTTCCCCTTTGCCGTTCAGAGATGTTGATGAATCAGAAAGTTGATGCATGATTATAAGTGACATCAACCAAGCCAGGGTTGATTCTCCGCCCTCATTTTTATTTACATTTTCTGGCTGCAAACCGTCATGGCAACCGCCGGTTCGAGGGTCGTAGAGTGGCAGATTTAGATCGTTGTTTCCCAGAAACCAGCTAAAACAAAATTTAGCTCTCTTAATCCAGTTTTTATTGCCGCTCGACTTGTAGGCTGCAATGCTGGCTTCAACCAAAGCATTTATCTCTACTGGTTGTTGGTCGAAACGCGACTTTTTTTCGTTCCGTTTATACCAGCTCTGATTTCCAATAGGAGCGAGGTGCCCGTTTTCTGTTTGGATATCAAGAAGCCAGTTCAATGCCTGCAAGCCCATTTGTCTCATATCTTCACGCTCAAGATAATCTCCGGCCAAGATAAGCGCATGGGGTAATTTACCATTTGAGTAGGTCAAAATATTCTCCGGCCAGGGCCAATCCTCACTGGCATTCTGCTTAAATTGATCAAACAGTTTTTCTGCCAGAAGTTTGTAGGTGCGTCGAACCTTCGAATCCCGGTTAAAAGTCTTTAAATATTCACGGATGCCGATTTGTGTAAAAGCAACGGCCCGCGGAGAGTCAAAAGATTCAGCCGTTTTTAACGCACGCATAAAAAGTTTCGAAGCCAGCGTAAGGTCAGAATTATGCTTCGTAGATGATACTGTCTCTCCCAGAGCCCATAAGGCGCGGCCGTGGGCATCTTTAGAACCAACTGCATTCTTCCACTGCCTTGCATAGGTGAAAAAATTTCGAAAACGAGCGGTTTCATTATTATAGGAATGGAGTAAAAACCCCAGGTAAAGGTTGGATAATTCATCCAATTTTACCGAATCGGCTTTTTTGATATGCGGAACATTTTGAGCCCGCATGGCAACGATCAGAGCGCGAGCATTGTCATCTGTACAATAGCCATGTTCACGATTAGCCGTGGTGAAGGAGGCATGCTGCATCAATCCCGTATCATCCGTTAGGGTAAGAAGATGGTCAATTTTTATATCCGGAAGTTGCAATTCCGCACCATTTATTGATTTATAACCTGAAGATGACGTTTCGTAAGGACGTGGTTGCTTATTTTGTTCCGACTTAATTTCATGGAACACATCCATGTACTGCCGGGCCACCTCCTTCCAGGTTGCATTGCGGTTGTAGTCGTACGCGCGTTTGCGCATTTGATGTCGTTCAGCATCATTTTGAAACAATTCCAAAATGGCGTCAGCCATTGCGTGTTCATCTTTAAAAGGTACAAGCCTGCCCCGGCCGCCGGAAAGCATTTCTTTGGCATACCAGTAAGGCGTTGAAATAACCGCTTTACCGGTTCCGGCAGCATACGCCAGTGTTCCGGATGTAATCTGTTCCTCTGAATTGTAAGGAGTGATATATACATCCGTTGCCGCTAAATAATCACAAAGCTCTTCAAAAGATACAAAATGATTCTTAAAAATAACGTGATCCGACAAATTTAATTGTTCAACAAGACCATGCAGCCTGTTTCGGTATTTTTCTCCTTCGGCCTCCAGAATATCAGGATGAGTGGCACCGAGAATGATATATTTAATATCGGGAATCTGCTTAATTACTTTTGGCAAGCCCTTTATTACATACTCAAGGCCTTTGTCCTGCGATAAGAGGCCGAATGTCAGCAGTACCTTTTGCCCGAGTAAATCAAATTGCTCCTTATAATAACTGGGATCGACAAAAGGCATATCCGGTATGCCATGAGGTATAAATATTATTTTTTCTTTGGGGATATCATAAACAACATGCAGGATGTCGATGGCATTTTTGCTCATCACTACTAAACGGTCCGAGAGATCCGTCAGCCGTTCCATAATTTGTTTCTGTTTCTGTGAAGGATGAGTAAGTACCGTATGAAGGGTAGTGACTACCGGCTTTTGAAGGTCTTCAAGCAATGTCAAGATGTAATCACCCGAAGCCCCCCCAAAAATTCCAAATTCATGTTGTAATGATATAATATCGAAATGATTAATATTGAGAAATTCAGCTGCTGTATGATAATCAGACAAATTATCCTGGTTAATTTCAAATCGCACCTCATGCGGATAATTATAGCCGCCGGGCTTATCATTAATGGCAATTGCTTCACAGCGGCTGTATGGAATATTTGATGATATAGACTTCACTAAATCCGTTGTAAAAGTTGCTATACCGCACTTGCGAGGAAGATAATTCCCAATCACGGCAACGGAGTTCACTTCAATAAAGGATTGCTTTGCTGTCTCTCTCATATTTATTACTCTTTTCGCTTATAAGATTATCAGCGGAAAACCATCGGCTTTTTTGATCCGATGAATTCAGAACCGCTTATTACCAATAATTTATTATTTTTAACTTCCAACTAATCTATACAGCCAATAAAAGATGGGCCAGCCATACGTTGCAAAAAACCGCAAGGGTTAAAAAATATTTGCCTTAATAAACTATCAATTCGCTAAATGTATTGAAGAATTATTTATGTTTTTTCTGTCATAATATTTGTTATAAATGTGTAGTAGTTTCCTTGGATTTATCTGTTTTCTGCTTAAAAATTTTATATTCCCTTAGGGATTATTTATATATTTATTGAAGTTAAATGTTTCATTAACAGGGGTGAAAAATTTGTTGCGTTTAGCGTGCAGATAAATTATTAGTCTTTTTTAAACTCAAATTTGCATTAATATATAATCGTCCGATTACAAGAATACTACTAATGTTACCGCTTCCTTTGGGCTTGTACATTTAGCAGTGGGAAGGCGAAATCTGATATGAACTGATATATTATGATACTACTTTGACTAAGAAAAATATCCTGCCCGGTTATTTATTAGCATTCAGTGAAGAGGGAAAAGGCAACTAAGTAAGGGATCATGGATATGTAAAAAGATGTCAATTGCAATACGCTTCCGGTATCTCTAAGAAATGATTCTTACGTTTCGAAAAATATATAAAAATATTTTTAATTAGTTATTAATGAAAAATTGTTTAAAATAATAATTATATAAATATAATATATATAATATTATTATAAATTTAATAGAATAAGATATATGCTGATGCTTGCGCGATGATCGAAATATCGATTAAACAGAATTTGAATTGTAGAACTAAAACAGAATAAATTTCATTTTTTTCTTTCTATTGTATTTCTAAGTTACTATCTTCTCGAACGAAATAAAGAGGCACAGTTCACCTCTTTGGGTGGTTTCCTCGCATATATTATTTAAGAAGTATTGCATTCATATTCTTGATGATTTCTATACTATTATTATTACTTGACTACAATCCATTTCAACGAGTAACGCCGGGTGCTCACGATATTCATCATCTTTTTATTTGGTTCCTTATTGCCGCTACTTTCGTTTTTGTAAGCGTCTTTGGTTTTATGACCTATTCGCTGATCAAGTACAGGTACCGGGAAGATGAAGACTATGATGGAGAGCCCCGTCAAATTCACGGAAATCTAAAAGTTGAAACCTCACTGACGATAGCTTCGTTTGCGCTTGTAGGCATTTTTGGATATTTGTCGATTCACACCTTGTTAAAAATGAATCCCTCTACCAAGAATCACAAGCCTGATATTATTATTACCGGTCATCAATGGTGGTGGGAAGCAAAATATACTAAAACAGGGGCGGTGACGGCCAATGAGATTCACTTTCCGGTCGGTAAGCGAATGTTGGTGGAGTTTAAATCGGCCGATGTTATTCATGACTGGTGGGTTCCGGCACTTGGGCAAAAGATAGATATGTTCCCCAGCAAAACGACGCACATGTGGATAAAAATTGAGAAGCCTGGTCATTATCAGGGGACCTGTGCTGAATATTGCGGGGCTCAGCATGCCCACATGCGTATTCATGTTATAGCCCAGTCACCAAAGAAGTTTAATAAATGGGAAAAACACGAAGCTCAGCCTGCTGCACCACCTTCCAGTAGGATGGCCGCTCTTGGCGATGCTGTTTTTAGTGGAAAATCATGTGGCAGGTGTCATAATATTAAAGGCAATCCCTCGGCTAACGGGGATGTAGGACCTGATTTGACTCATATAGCCAGCCGAAAAACGATTCTTACATTTGTTAAGAATACCCCTAAAAATTTACATGAATGGATTAATCATCCCCAGAAGATGAAAGAAGGAGCTCATATGCCGGGTTTTAAGTTTAATAAGAAACAACTTAACGCTATAGTAGATTACTTGGAGGGACTCAAATGAACAGACGAGCTCTAATTCCAGAACCTGAATACAATCTTCCAAC
The DNA here is from genome assembly GCA_035638715.1 of Balneolaceae bacterium. GTDB lineage: Bacteria > Bacteroidota > Rhodothermia > Balneolales > Balneolaceae > SMO-BIN1. Next base: position 5,631 of record DASQZL010000342.1, on the reverse strand, counting down.
ACCCAATACGACAACAGGGGTGTTACAATGGATTGGTACCATTGACCACAAGCAAATCGGCATCATGTACCTGCTGATGGCCTTTTTATTCTTTATTGTCGGTGGTTTAGAGGCTATGATGATGCGCATACAGCTTGCCCAGCCCGGGATGCATTTTCTAAGCCCGCATACGTATAATGAGTTTTTTACCATGCATGGTACGACCATGATTTTCTTTGTTCTGATGCCGACACTTATCGGTTTGATGACCTACTTTTTGCCCATGATGATTGGGGCAAATGAAATGGCTTTCCCGCGTTTAAATGCGTTGAGTTTTTGGGTTACACTCTTTGGTGGCTTCTTGTTGTATTTTAGCTTTTTAGCCGGTGGAGCACCCAAGGTCGGTTGGTTTAGTTATGCACCACTTAGCGAAAGTAATTTTGCTGCTTCGGCCGGTTCCAGTTATTATGCCGTCAGTTTGCTACTGGCAGGGATAGGGAGTGTTGGTGCGGCATTGAACTTTGTGGTTACAACGGTATGGTATCGCGCACCGGGTATGAGTATGCTGAAAGTGCCACTGTTTGTGTGGATGAGTTTTATAAATTCTTTTTTAATTTTGGTTGCTTTTCCGCCCCTTAATGCCGGTTTGGCGATGTTGCTGCTTGACCGATTGCTGGGGGCCCATTTCTTTGCGGGGACTACGATCGGCGGCGCAATGCTCTGGCAGCACATATTTTGGACCTTTGGCCATCCCGAAGTATATATCCTCATACTCCCTGCCTTTGGCGTTATTTCTGAAGTTATCCCTGTTTTTTCCCGTTCACCTATTTTTGGTTACGAGTTTTTAGCAGGCTCAACGGTTGCTATTGCGCTGCTTTCATTCCTGGTATGGGTACACCACATGTTTGCAACAGGTCTTGGAAATACATTCAATAGTTTCTTCCTTGCAAGCAGTATGCTTATTGGCGTGCCCACCGGAATCAAGGTATTTAATTGGGTCGGTACGCTATATAAAGGCAGAATACATTATACCACTGCCATGCTGTTCTGTATAGCCTTCCTTGTTGACTTTGTCATTGGTGGGCTTAGCGGTATTGCATTTGCTATTGTACCTATCGACTGGATGTTAACCGACAGTTATTTTGTAGTAGCTCACTTACACTATGTATTTCTTGGTGGAACCTTATTTGCCTCCTGGGCCGGAATTTATTACTGGTTCCCAAAAATGACCGGAAGAATGCTTTCGGAAAAATGGGGGAAGATACATTTTTGGCTTTTTGTCGTCGGCTTTAATATGACATTCATGATACAGCATCTTTTAGGTTTGATGGGAATGCCTCGACGCGTTTATACCTATCCAAATTTACCATGGTTCGGAACCTTTAATTTGATTTCCACCATAGGAGCCTTTTTTATGGCATTAGGCTTCATGGCATTCGCCTGGAATTTATGGATAAGCATGCGTAAGGAGCATGATGCTGGTTCAGATCCATGGGATGCATGGACGCTTGAGTGGATCGCTACATCACCACCCCAACCTAAAACATTTACCAAAATTCCGCCGATTCGAAGTCGGCGACCGCTTTGGGACTTAAAACATCCTGAAAAAGCTGATTATAAGAATCCGGAAGTAACACTTGGAGGAGAAGAATAATGAAAAGCAAGTTTTTCACGCAGGTTTTTGTAGCTTCTGAATCTGTCTTTTTTGCTGCACTGTTGGTTTCATATGCATACCTTGGCCTTTATAAAACGCATGGCCCGGCGTCAGTACAAAGTCTCAATGCTTTTAAAACAGGTTTGTATTCCATCGCCCTTTTTTCCAGTAGTTTTACAATGTGGATGGCAAGGCGTAATTTTATAAAAAAGAATTATAATGCAGTAAAAGCCTGGTTGTTGGGAACTATCATCCTCGGCTCTACTTTTATATTTGGTGAAGGGAGTGAATATATAGAGTTATATAAGGATCAGGTTACAATGAGCCGCGACACCTTTGGTTCTGCCTTTTTTACGATTACAGGTTTCCACGGAATGCACGTTACCCTTGGTTTGCTTGTGCTCTGTATTACATTAGGGCTTATAACTTTTGGAGATATCGAGAAATTTGGTATTTCAACAATGGAGTCCGTGGAGGTATATTGGCACTTTGTTGACGGTGTTTGGGTATTTGTCTTCACAGTAATCTACTTAATTCCCCATATAATTTAAGGTGATTGTTATGCATATACCGGGAATATTATCATGGAATTGGTCGGTCGGTTTACTAACTACCGGTATTATACTTATAGCTGGTTATATTTGGATGAACCGATTTAAGAGCGTTCATAAAACACTTTTGTTTATCAGCAGTATGATACTGGCTGAGATAGCTTTGGCCCTGCCACTGGGGCCCAAGCCGCCAAGTTTTCAGGCAAGTGCATTGTCTTGCTGTCTTCCGGGAGGCATACTGCTGAGCGTACACATGATCCGGAGTATTATGCTTCTAATGTTGGTACCTCCACTGTTTGTTGCAAGTTTGCCAGAAGAACCTGTAAGAAAATTATTGTCCAATAATTTCATCGAAAAGATGGTTGGGAAGCTGTCAAACCCTGTTTTAACATGGATGGTAGGCTTGGGAGTTATGTGGTTCTGGCATATCCCCCCCGTCTTCAACTATTTGACTACCTACGGAACCAGTCTTGGACATACTATTTTACCGGAAATTAATGTGATATCACTCTTAATAGGAGGTATGTTTCTGGCTTGGCCTATTTTGTCTCCGCTGAAGGAATATCGATTGTCTCCTTTAAAGGGAAGTCTCTATTTGTTTTTAGCTTGTACCGGATGTTCAGTTTTGGGTATGACTATCGCTTTCGCTTCGCCTGGATTTTATCATACAGCATTTTCGAGTCAACCGGGCCCTATTTGGGGACTGTCTCAAAAAGTTGATCAGCAAGTAGGAGGATTATTAATGTGGGTTCCGGGTTGTTTCATATACGTAACGGGTGTTATGGTTTTAATGGTTCGTTGGTTCTCAGGCTCAGAAGCTACTCAAACTTCAATTTCTCATCTACAAGAAACAACTACAACCGCATAATAAATTATGATTGAACCCGATGAAAGTTGGAATGATGCCACTCCTCAGGAAATACCACCATTTACATACTGGCCGATAATTTTAGGTTTGGGCCTTATGTTTATCTCGTGGGGCGTTGTAACCATTTTCCCCATATTTGCATTAGGCCTTGTAATGTTCTTTATAGGACTCGGAGGCTGGATTTCAGACCTTCGAGAAGTATATTACACTAATAATAATAAAAATGAATCATCTGATGGATCGTAGAAAATTTTTGACAAGGCTGAGTATCGGTCTCAGCAGTTTAATAGCTGCTTTGATTGCTGTGCCGGTTGTCGGCTCTTTAATTGCACCTTTTTTTACTGAGAAACCGCGTGTATGGCGGGATATAGGGCCTATTGATAAATTTAAGATAGGGGAGACTTCGCTTGTCAAATTTGAAGATGCAACGAATCGATCCTGGTCGGGCCCGACCTCTAAGACTGGAGCATGGCTTAGAAGACAGGATAAGAAAAAGTTTAAAGTCTTTTCAATAAATTGTACACATCTGGGTTGCCCTGTACGTTGGATCAAAGGATCAAAGATATTTTTATGTCCCTGCCATGGAGGCGTTTACTATGAAGATGGCTCAAGAGCAGCCGGTCCGCCCCCCACAGGTTTATCGCAATACCCGGTTCGTGTTAATAAGGGTAGAGTACAAATCTTAACAAGTCCGATACCTATAACTAATATTTTAGGAGAAAATCAGCTATAGCATGAAGAAGATCTTCAAAAAAACCTGGAACTGGATAGATGATCGTTCTGGCCTCAGTGAAGCAATTTTACCGATGGCCAAACATCCTGTACCGCCCGGTTCCGGATGGTGGTACGTCTTTGGGAGTGGTACAGCTTTCTGCTTGTCGTTGCAGGTTGTTACGGGTATTTGCCTGGCATTATTGTATCAACCTTCTTCGGGAACGGCTTATCAATCCTTAAAATTTATAAACAATTTTCCGCTTGGTCATTTCTTAAGAAATTTGCACTTCTTCGGTGCTTCAGGAATGATCTTGCTTATGGGAATACACATGATTCGCGTATTTATCATGGCATCCTATAAATATCCCCGTGAAATGCACTGGATAACGGGTGTTATTCTTCTGCTGTTAACGGTAATGATGGGCTTTACCGGGCAAATGCTTCGCTGGGATGCTGATGGTATTTGGGCGGCAGTTGTTGCTGCTGAGCAGGCCGGTCGTATTCCATTTATTGGTAAATTTCTGGCCCGTTTTTTGATTGGAGGATCAACAGTTGGAGGAGAAACGTTAAGCCGTTTTTATGCATTCCATGTTTTCTTCATACCGGCGATATTATTTTTGTTCGTTGGATTTCATATCTATTTAGTTCTTCGAAATGGTATTTCGGAGCCTCCTGAGCGGGATCGTCCGGTTATTCCGGGGAAATACCGTGAATGGTACGAAAATATGCTCGAAAGAAAGGGGGTTCCCTTTTTCCCGGATGCTGCATGGCGCGATGTCGTTTTTAGTTTCCTTGTATTGGTTGCAATTATTTTACTCGCGATATTTGCTGCAGCCCCTAAACTCGGTGGACCGCCCGATCCTACGGCCATAGATGTTGTTCCCAGACCTGATTGGTATCTTACGTGGATTTTTGCTTTATATGCATTAATGCCGTTTGGTATCGAAGATTATGTCATTGTTTTAGGACCTCTCGTTGTTGGCGCTATCTTATTATCGATTCCTTTCCTTGCAAATAAGGGAGAACGTAGTCCCATGAAGCGCCCCTGGTCTGTGGCCGGAGTGGCGATGGTTGTTACATTTATAGGAGCATTCTGGATTATGGGTCATAAATCACCATGGTCTCCGAAATTTACTACCAAACCCCTGCCGGCAACTATTGTACCAAAGGGTAACGCTGCAGCTAAACGTGGTGTAAAACTGTTTTATACTGAGGGTTGTCAATATTGCCACTCCATAGGCGGACGCGGCGGTCACAAGGGACCTGACTTAACATATATAGGTGACCGGCTTACGCCCCGGGAAATGAGAGTACGTATTATTAACGGCGGCCATCAGCAGGGTGGAATGCCCGCTTTCGGTCCCACAATATCGAATAATCAGCTCCATGATATTGTGGCCTTCCTTCAAACAAGAAAGCAGGGTATTGTTAGAAAACTACAGGTCGTTAAGAAATCTGGTGGAGAAGATAAATAAAGGCTTTATTAGCCCTCGATCTTATTACCATTGTTTATTTTGATCATTCAGCAATTTTGATTATATAAGAATGATTAAAATCAATGATCAATGGCTTTATAATTAATGGTCTATCGAAATGGCTAATAAAGATGGGGCAGCAGCTTCCTTAATTGAGAAGGCAAAAAAGGTACTTGATAATAATTGGACGGGTAATTTTACCGTCCCTTCTCAGAGTATCTATCCTCATCAGTGGTCGTGGGATTCAGCTTTCATAAGTATGGGGTATGCACATTATGATCAGCTGAAAGCTGAGAAAGAGCTTCGAAGGCTATTTGAGGGGCAGTGGAGTAACGGTATGGTGCCTCATATCGTCTATAATGATAAAGGCGAAGATTTTGACTATTTTCC
>DASQZL010000341.1:0-8052 GCA_035638715.1 Balneolaceae bacterium | reverse complement strand
CGAGTTTCATTATCTTGTACCATCATGCAAGAAAAAACTGCCTCTTATTTTACATATCCGCCCAACCTGCACGAACTTGATTTAGCTACACTCGTGTCGATGTATCGCGAGCGTGGAATCCCTAAAAAAGCGCGGCCCGGTGAATACTTTGGCTGCGCATTGACCCAAAAGATGATTAAAAAGGGGAAGTGGTGGTTTGGGCGCTATTACAGCCAACAGGCGTGGGATCAGTTGCTTACCAAAGGAAGCGAGGGATATCCACTGACGGAGGTCGAAATGAATATCCTGGGACTTGCTATGGTTGCTGAGGGTGAACCGCCGACACGGGATTATCTTGAGCAGCATGCCGGCACAGTGCCCAAGCTGGCCTATATGATTGTTAATGATTTAAAAGAGTATGGCTTTCTGTCTGTAAACAACCAGGACCGTCTGCTCATTACCCCACGGGGTGAGAAAGCGCTGCAGGGCATTGCTCATCGCATTTATGACAAAAAATTCAGTGCTGATATGCTGGCCATTAACCGGGATGAAATCAAAACGCCTCCCATTGAACAGGCTTCCAAAAAAGACAGCGAGCAGGCTGATTTGTTTTGAGGAAAATTTGAGATAACCCAAAATATCAATAGCTGATTCCAATGCTCTGTTGCGAAACCAGATAATAAAATTACAGAATACAAGCTATACAAAAATAATCTCCACGGGTTCTAAAAAGGGGAAATTATGTCTAAAAAAACGACAAAAAAAGAAAAAGCGGAGCGTATTTCACTCGAAAATTTAGAAAAAAATGTTGATTCGTTTGATAAGAAAATGAATGAAGTGCGACGTGAATATATCCAGAAATCCTCTAATTCCAGGAAAAGTGCGGCGGAATTAGTATTAACTTCCTGATTTTAGCTAAGCTGATAAAAATTTAGCTCCTAAGGCTCATCTCGCAGGTAAAGCTTACCCTCTGTCCTCATCCAATTTTTTCAGAGAGGTTTTGTACTCAACAAAAAAAGGTTCCTTTACTCTACGCTCACGTTATATCCGTATTATTTCGTGGTAATGAGAATAACCCCATTCGATCCCCGCACGCCATAAATAGCAGCGGAGCCATCTTTTATAACGCTGATGGATTTGACATCATACGGATTCAAACCCGCAAGCTCATCCAATCCGTTTAAGGGGGTGCCGTCAACAACGATTAACGGCACGGAAGAGGCTTTAAGAGAATTTATACCTCTGATACGCATGGTATAGCCCGCTGAACTTGCAGGATCAGGAGTAACGGTAAGACCCGCAACACGACCTTGTAAGAAATCAAAGATGTTCCCGTACGCTCCCGTTTGAAGTTGCCTGGTATTCACTTTTGAAATAGCGGAGGTTACATTCTGGATGTTCTCCAGTGCATAACCCGTGTTTACAAGCTTTTCAATTCGCTTTTTAAAATCCGTGGAACTTACCGGCTGGGTCTTGATGCTTTTTACCTCGGCAATGGATTTTAGCGTCGTTGATGTACGATGGGTCTTGTTACTCTGTTTTTTAACCTGAGCATATAAAGTACCTGTGCTTACAGTACAAATGAATAATATGATTAACAGGTATCGCATATAAAGTTACTGCTAAATGCAGTTTATATTATATAATAATCAAATATTTACTAAAATGAAACGTGTTTAAACTGTAAAAGGTATAAAATATATTTTTATACTCTCTACTGATCTATTTTTTCATTAAAATAAAATTACGTATTAAGGGGATGGAGCCCAAAAATTCAAATAGTTGCTTTAAATCACTCCTTGCGTCAATCGATGCCTGAAAATAGCGGCAGGCCATCCTTTCCCCGAGAGTTCCCTGAAAATATTTTTTATTTTCTTACTTAAACCCGATTAAGAAAAACAGCGAAATCCCGGCTGATTTCACCCCGAATGACCAAAGAAAAGTATGATTCCGGAATTAAAATATACTTATGCGGTGAGCAGGTTGGGGATGGTTGACGGATCCCGGTCATTTAAAATGCCCTTTATCGCATCAGCTGCTTTTTGCCCGATGGCACGGCGCGTTTGAAGCGTGGCGCTGCCGATATGAGGAGTAAGCACACAGTTCGGAGCATCAAGAAGCGACGGATGGACTTTCGGTTCATCTTCAAAAACATCCAGACCTGCTCCCGCCAGGCGTTTTTCATGCAAGGCTTCCGCCAGCGCCTGCTCATCAATGACAGGTCCCCGCGCCGTATTGATCAGAATGGCATGGCCGGGCATCTGCTCAATAAATTCAGCATCTACCAAGTGATGCGTTTCATCCGTTAACGGACAATGCAGGCTCAAAATATCGGATCGGGCCGCCAGTTTTTTTGGTGATGGGACATAGGTGGCATTAAGCCGCTGCTCGGTTTCGGCATCAACTTCAGTCCGATTATGATAAATGATATTCAAGCCAAAGCCTTTAGCCCGTCGCGCCACGGCCGTGCCAATGCGTCCCATGCCCAGAATACCCAGCGTTTGACCATATAGCTCCGTGCCCAAAAAACCGAGGGGATCCCAGCCGTCAAATTTATCATCCCGCAGAAAGTCTTCCGCCGGTCCGAGATGCCGTGCAACTGATAACAACAATGCCCACGTCAAATCAGCACAGGCCTCAGTGAGTACACCCGGCGTATTCGCTACATGAATATTGGCATTCTTCGCCGCTTCGATGTCAATATTATTATAGCCGACGGCATGATTGGCAATGATCCGGAGGTTCTCACCGGCCTCAATCACTTCTGCGGTAATTGGATTGGAAAGCATGGGCATCAGGGCATCATAGCGGTCAATCACTTCACACAGCGCATCCACACTATTAAATTGACCACGCCGGCCTACATCGACGGTATAGTCTTTCTGCAAATTTTCAATGACTGAATCAACAATGGGTTCTGTAATCAGAATACGGGCAGCCATAGTATTTTTTAGTTTTTATTCAAATAGTTGAAAGGCTAAAATAAATGAGGTTCAACGAATAAAAAGGACCTGCGTCGATTCAATTCGGAACTATATGGTGCTGCGGCCCATCAGGCTTCGGGATCCTCAATTTTAGATATTTCAGCATCACTCCACATTTGCTCCAGGGCATAATGTTTACGTAAATCCTTTTTAAAAATATGCACAACCACATTCACATAATCTAATATAACCCATCGCCGCGCATTACGGCCCTCTTCCTGCCAGGGTTTTTCGTCCAGCGCTTCGGATGTAGCTTCAATAACACTGTTTGCAATAGCTCTGATTTGTACATCCGTTGCAGCATGGCAAACAATAAAACGATCGGTCAGTGTTGTCAAATTATGTACATCAAGAACTGTTATGTCTTCGGCTTGTTTACTCAACAGGCCTTCGCCGATGACGTCAACCAATTTTTCTGTATCAGCAACAGAAGAATCATTTACACTGGTAAATTGCTGATTTGACTTTGATGATTTAGAGGCTTGGGGCATATATCAGTTAAGTTTTAATGAGTGATAGTCTGAGCCAATAACGATGGTTGCATCCAGATAATAATTGTGTGATGATTCAACTAAAACATGCGACTTAGCAACGCCGAGTGCTTTTGCCACTTTTTCGGCGTTTGTTTTATTAGGTGTTCGCGAAATGACCGTGGTATGTTTCATATTAAAATTTTTAAAATTTCCCGTCCTGACGACGTCAAAACCATTATGGCGAAGTTTTGTGGTAATTTTATCCGCTATCCCGTGAGCACCGCAGCCGTTTAAAACAGCCACCTGAATAACATTACCGATAAGTTTATTGCTATTAGCCGCCCGTTTATTTTGTATACGCGGATAAACGAGACGCGAAAAAAGTCCAAAAAGAAGGAGGCATAATAATAGCCCTAAAAACCCAATAATCGAATTAAGTGCAAATGTATTGGAAGAATCCTCTTGGGTCATGTACTGTTTTTAACGTAATAATACAGGATCGGATTGAAAAGCAGGAACTCCAAAGCGACTATAACGGCTTCCGGGGTAATATCCATACCTCGCCGGAGTTCTGTTTATCTCAAGATGAATATCCATATTTTTATTGATCTTGTAATTAAGCTGCGCATCGAGAGCTACTTGCAAATTTCGATTATCCTTAAAACCATAAAAATTATTATTTCCAATCTGAGTAAAAGGAGAAGTGAGCAACGAAACGTCAACCTGTCCTGTAAGCTTTTTGCTGAAGAAAAATTGCATGCTATTTGTGAATGCCTCGGTATTCATGACGTTTCCACCGAAGGTCGAAACGCTGGCTGAAAAACTCTGGTGCATTTTCACATTGAATAAATTGCCCAGATCCGCCCCCTGGCTGGGATCCTTTTTCTTGATAATAGGTCCGGAGTAAGAAGAAATTTTCGTTTCATCTTTTCGCTTTTGAGCATACGAAACCGAGACACCAACTACGAATAAAACAATAATAGCAAAACTCAGGGAGTACAATTTCTTCATAATAATCACCCGTGTTAATAATGCGACTAACGTAAAATACTACACTCTAATTACTTTTTATTTATAAACAAATTAAATGAGTCTTTGATTCCTTTTTAAATCGTCCACGTACAAATTTTAAACCTATAATAAATATACAAAAGTAAAAGGTATAATAAAATAGATTAACGGCTGTATTTTCTCCGTATTTTAGAAAAAATTAAATTTCTGCAGACTTGTAATTCAGGGAGCGAACCGCTCTAATCCGATTGGATGAAAGCATAACAAATCCAGCAACCTGAGATTTACGGAATTTGTAAGCGGGCTGATTAACACGCTACAAATCTTTATTTAAACGCTTTTTACATTTTGAATAACTGTACCTGTAGGTGAAAATTGCACGGGAGTTGTTAATGTGAGCTTACATAGGTTCCGGAGAGAAGTCCGTAGTTTTAATTTAAAATAGTAACGAGAATCATGGCCATGACCGGAACTCATGAAATCTTGCCTCATACCGCTGATTTGAGAATGCGAGTGACAGCTGATACCATCCCGGGCCTTTTTCAATCGGGTCTTGAAGGATTGAACCAGGTGCTGTTGGCCAATTTTGACCCCCGAAAATCAGATACCACGGCAATTACGAAAACAATAAATCTTGAATCACCCGATACAACATCACTGTTGATTGATTTTCTTTCTGAAGTACTGACGCTGAGTCAAATTTATAAGACCATTTTTCATGATCTCAATATTACGACTTTAACGGCCGCGCAGTTGCGGGCAACGATCACGGGCCAAGCCGTCGGGGCGTTTGATGAGGACGTAAAAGCGGTAACCTATCACGAAGCTGAAATAAAACAAAATAACCGGGGCAAATGGGAAACAATAATTGTGTACGATATATAAAATCAGGATGATGATAGAACAGAATCAGTTAATCAGAATAGACGATTACCTTTGGGAAATTCCAAAAACAACGCGTGAAAATATGCGTGTCCCGGCCTCTATTTTTGCTGTTGAAGAGCTTATAGGCAGCCTCACGGAAGATCGCACGCTGGATCAGCTAATAAATGTGGCCACACTTCCCGGAATTCGGAAAACTGCCATCGTGATGCCCGATGGTCACGAAGGCTACGGCTTCCCCATCGGGGGAGTGGCCGCCACGGATATGAATCGCGGGGTCATATCGCCGGGAGGAATTGGCTACGATATCAATTGTGGGGTGCGCCTGCTCACTTCAAGCATGTCATATTTGGATATAAAAGATAAAATCGGAGCACTGACGCACGAGTTGTCGCGAATGATTCCAAAAGGAGTGGGTCGGGGCGGATCCATTACCCTTTCTCCGAAAGAAATGGACAAGGTATTACTACAGGGCGCGGGCTGGGCCGTTTCCCGCGGCTATGGATTCTCTGAAGATTTACAACATATCGAATCGGGGGGCAGGCTTGAGAATGCGGATCCGGCCATGGTTTCCGAGCGGGCAAAAAACCGTGGAAACGATCAGCTGGGTACGATCGGGGCCGGGAATCACTTTGTGGAAATCGATCGCGTTGAAAGAATTTATGATCATGAGACGGCTCGTGTTTTTGGATTATTTCCAGATCAGGTGACGATTCTTATCCATACCGGATCGCGGGGGCTGGGCCATCAGGTGGCAACGGATTATTTGAAAATATTTCTCAGTGCGATGCCTTCATACGGGCTGCACTTGCCCGACCGCGAACTGGCCAGCGCTCCTTTCACCTCCACTGAAGGGCAAAATTATTTTGAGGCAATGTCAGCTGCTGCAAATTTTGCATGGTGCAACCGGGAAGTCATCAGCTGGGAGGCCCGAAAATCCTGGGAGACGATCATTAAAGAGCCCCGCGAAAGGCTGAGACTCCTCTATGATGTAGCTCACAACATTGCCAAAATAGAAAAGCATCATATCGGGGGTTCCCCAAGCAAAGTCATCGTCCACCGAAAGGGAGCTACACGCGCATTCGGTCCCGGCCGGGAAGAAATTCCGGAGGATTTTGGGAAAGTCGGGCAGCCGGTACTGATTCCAGGCAGCATGGGCACGCACTCTTATGTGCTCGCCGGAAACACAGAAAGTATGGATCGTTCTTTTGGTTCTACCTGCCACGGGGCGGGTCGCCGCATGTCGCGTACGGCAGCCAAAAAAGCTGTAGATGCACCTTCGCTGAAAAAAGCACTGCAGGCGAATGACATTGAAGTTGAAGCCGGATCGTACGCCGGACTTGCTGAAGAAGCGCCAATGGCCTACAAAGATGTTGACCTGGTCGTAGAAACAGTACACCGGGCGAAGCTGGCGAGAAGAGTGGCCAAACTCAGACCTATAGGCGTTATAAAGGGATAGTTTCAGGGATGACCTGATTTTAATAAGTAACATATCCATTTAAATAGTAATGAAAAAGAGCAACGCGACAACGCTTTTTCTTGCCGGTGATGTAATGACCGGCCGCGGCATTGATCAGGCGCTGCCCCACCATGTTGATCCGGTGCTGTTCGAACCTTACGTCAAAAATGCCCGGACATACCTGGAAATGGCCGAACACCATTCCGGCGACTTGCCTGCTGAAATTTCGTATGATTATATATGGGGAGATGCACTGGAGCAGCTTGAACAAGCCACACCCGTGGTCAGGATTATAAATCTTGAAACGGCTGTAACAACAAGCAGCAGTCACTCACCAGAAAAAGATATTCATTACCGAATGCACCCCCAAAATATTTCCGTGTTGACCCGGGCGAATATTGATGTATGCATTCTGGCCAATAATCATGTACTCGACTGGGGGCGCCCGGGCTTGGCGGAAACACTAATCGTTTTAAAAGAGGCCGGAATAAAAATCGCCGGCGCCGGAATAGATCAAAGATCAGCAGCTGCACCTGCCATCATAAAGACGTCAATGGGACGATTACTCATTTTTGGATATGCCGCGCCAGATGCAGGCGTACCTGCAGGCTGGAGGGCAGAAACAGGCAGGGCGGGTATAAGTTTACTGAAGAATTTCGGAGTGGATGAAACGCAGGAGGTCATCACACATATTGAATCCTTTCGGGAACAGGGCGACCGTGTTATTTTTTCCATTCACTGGGGAAGCAATTGGGGAAATCATATTCCCCGATCTCATCGCCGTTTTGCTCACAAACTTATTGATGCAGACGTGGCAGATATCATTTATGGTCATTCCTCTCATCATCCCAAAGGCATTGAAATGTATAAAGGGCGGCTCATTCTCTATGGCTGCGGCGATCTCATCAATGATTATGAAGGTATTGGCGGACATGAAACATTCCATCCTGATTTATCGCTGCTCTATTTTCCGCAACTGAGTATGCCAGGAAGATTGATTTCACTCAAAGTGGCCCCGATGAGAATCCATCGGTTTTCCCTGCAGCGTGCAGATAGAGCGGATATCCAAGCAATTCATGGGCATCTCAATAAAACCTGCAAGAAATTCAATACCTCAGTAGATTTGTTAAATAACAATTTGTTACAACTTGAGTGGCAAAACAAAGGACGTCGCGGGTGATTTTTTTACAATCCTTAACAGAAAACCCCTACATACAGACTGTTTCCCAGTTATTAAATTATAAATGGATAATAAGAGAGAATG
>DASQZL010000340.1:0-9353 GCA_035638715.1 Balneolaceae bacterium | reverse complement strand
TTTTTACCGGTAATGTTGCCAAATATTGAATCCGTTTTCGGGAATCGTTCAATCGATCAGTCGTTATTTCCAGAACTAACATTGCTACTGAGGGATATTCATTCATTATATCCTGAAAATCTTTAAGTCGAATTGATAGGATGCATGTCTTGGTCTGGGTTGTTGCCGTTTCCTTATACACATCTTTGCCGGTGGCTGTAGGATTACCGAAAAATTCACCGGGCTTAACCATATTGAGTAGCACATCTTTTCCGTCTGGCATATGTGATATCAACTTTACATTGCCTGCCACCACTACCCGCAGCATAGTGGCACGATCACCTTGCCAATATATCGTTTCCCCTTTGTGGTGATGCTTGGCCGTGAATTTCTCATTAATATTTTGTAACTCCTCTTCAGTCAACTTTTGAAAAAACGGGACCATCCCAAGCTTCTCGAGTCGCAGATTTACTGTGCAGTGATGCCCCTCGATTGATGGACTTTTAAGAGGTGTAGTCTTCTTTTCTGACATGATGCGATATTCTACTAATTAGTGAGTTTATGATAAAGATAAAAGCTAATCAATGGCTGGAAAAATGACATAAATTTCCTGTTTTCTCTGTAGCTATTATTTTAAGTTGGCCTTTATTCAATCTCAACGGGGAGCGGGCGTATTCATTAAACTATTTAAAAAGATTTACTATTAGTGCAGTATTAGTTCTCAATCCTCCTGTTTAAACTTTCCGACTGCAATTATTTTGCAGGGCATTAAATAAAAGTAGCAGGAGAATATACAGAATATTTTAAACTGTTAATACCGTTTTATTTGATTTAATATAGAATCGCTCTTATATTGGGCACAGAATGAAAATCGCTACGTATCTGACGATCAATGAGGAGATAAAAGTAACCTTTCGGAGAACTGATGGTTGCCGCCAGAATTTTCAAATTCACAGCAATTGGCAACAAGTAAACGAGATGGACTATAAGTAGACGCCACGCCATTGATCACAAAGCCTCACTGCAATGAATATGTCGGGCACTGACTGTGGACCGAGGTGGAATTCTCAGTAGGCTTTTTAGAAATACTGCCATTCGGAGTGAATAGATCATGAATGAAGAAAGGGATAGAAGCCCCTGGTCCCAGAGAAGATGTAGGCCAATTACTCATTTTGGATATGTGGAAATGTAGAAAATAATAGATCCTCCCGACCGGTCAAGCATATTCATTGTTCGGCTTGATCAAACCGAATGGGGACAAGATCTGAAATTGAATACAAAGATGAAATTCAAGTAATTGGAAGAAGAAAGAACTGTTGTACAAAGTGTTTTGGCATTTAATGCATCACAAAAGGTGACCCTTCGACAATTAAACAGGGATTGCCAAGCCTATTACCGATAAACAAAAACAAAAAAATAATGGATTTTTGGTCCCCCGACATTCATTTCATAATGACATTTTTCCATGTTTTTGCGGCTATCTTTTGGCTGGCATGGATGGTATTCATCTTTTTCATATTACGTCCCGTTGCTACCCACGTGGCCGGAGAGGAAGCAAGAATTTTTATGGTTCACATTCGCCGTAGGGTCCGTAAATTTGTGTTCTGGCTGATTCCCATTATCCTCCTCACAGGCTTGTATAACATGCATTATCTTGGACTGTTGAAAGGGCATATTCTTTTGAATACACCGGTAGGGCACCGGATGCTTGGCAAGCTGGGAGCGGCGGCTGTGCTGTTTGGTATTTATTATTTTGCTCCCTTTGCAATGGGCGGGCAACTGTGTAGTAACGAATCAGGCGGCAAGTCTAAGCCGAATTCCAAAGCAAAAAAGGTTGAAGTGCTCATGCATTTGGTTGCCTTTACGGCGGGGTGTATCGCTGCCTATTTGGGCATTACCATTGGCGGATAAACAATTAGACAATTTTAAAAAACAGTTACTGATATAGCACAGTGAAGATTATATGTATTCCATTAAAGACTTACTTCACAAATGTTAATTCGACAGAGCAAAACTCACTTTCCAAGTAAAAGTTAGGTGAGGAGATGAGATTAATTATCAGCATGCTTTTATATCCATGTATATCTCCGTCATCAAAAATCACAGCTGTAGTAATTTAATTAAACGTTTACCCTTGCAAACACCTGCAAAAATTTTCAAAAAAATAAAATTTAAGCGTCTTTAACTTCTGTAATACAACTATGAGTAAACCAACTAATGCAACCCAAGTACTCGATGTTCGTCCATTAATACCAATCAAGCGACATGAAAAAGCTACCAGAAATCTTCAGAAGATCCCTCGGTTGATGAAAGCTTTGTATTTATCCATGCCCATTTTTGAGCTACGAAACCTTCCTCTCTGGTGCGGCCGGGAAACATCCACATGGATACGCCAAAGATAATTTGGGAAATCCACCCGAGCATAAGCAGGTGCCAAAACAGCGGCTGCATCGCTGGAAAATGGATCACCGGAAATTTCGATACTCAGTCCCAGCAACAGCGCGCATAGAAAGTAAATGAGTCCCGTTTTAATGAATGTACGTGCTATTCTTGGCATCAGATATCAAAATCTTTGGGTTCACTACGATCGCATTTTTTACAGTTCAATTTATGTCCAATACGTCCTTTTCGACCCTTTTCAGTCGTAACCCACGGCCGGTTCATCCAGGGAGGATTGTGCCGCACGTGTTGGGTGTGCCCGCATTCAAGCCTGGCCACCCAGTCACCTTCTTCATCCTTTTGAAAACCAATGATAGATTGTTTCATCAAAGTATAATCTGTAATTGCTTTAGCTTTATAATACGAGAATAAGACAAGTCTAAATCTATTTGAAGGCGATTTTTTAGGCTAAGTTGGCTATATTAATATAAACTAACTGGATTAGTAGCCTGACTGGATGACATTCAATGATACTGTCAGACAAATATAAATTTATGTATTTCATGTGATGTATGGATGCAAAGGTTCTGGGTTATAGATTTAATGTGTAATTATATTTAGAAATGTATGATTAATAAATCGAGTGTTCATGCTATTAACGCTGTAATTTATATTGCAAAGAAACCGGAAAATGTATATGTGGGGGCCAAGCAAATAGCGAAAGAAATTGATGCACCTCCGAATTATTTAAGTAAAATTCTGCAGCAATTAGCGAATATTGGAATGCTGACTTCGAGGAGAGGTTTAAAAGGGGGATTTAGCCTTGCGATTTCTCCCAAAGAAATTCGTCTGTTTGATATTGTTGAACCGTTAGAAAATATTAGTCAATGGGAAAATTGTATATTGGCCGGCGCCAAGTGTACAGATGAAAACTCGTGTGTACTTCATAATCAGTACAAAAAAGTGCGAGAAAAATATCTAAAAATGCTGAAAAATAACACCATTCAGTCCTTGATATAAAAAACAGTAGTAAAATGAGCCCCGCTTTTTATAGGTAGCTGGAAATATTTTATGAGAGCAGAAAAGAATTCAAAATTCTATGCTCAAAAATCTTTTCTCCTAAACACCTTAAATCCAAGCCAAAGTGGAATAAATATCCAAAGGAGCAGACAGCCGCCTGAGATCAAGATGCCCAAGTGGGTACCAAAAAATTGGTTGAAGACAGCGCCCGTATATCCCATGAGGGCTGAGATATTAAATTTTAATAATATTAAGATCCGCGCCAGATCAATCGGGTTTACCAGAGACAACGCAAGAATGGGTTTTCCGAGTGGATAATTGCCAAATACATACACAACCAGCAACACCAAACCATCATATAAAACGGCCAATACCAACCAGCTTACCAAGGCAAAACCGAGGCCTATTATTTTGTCTTCAAAGAATTTTAACCCCACCACAAATCCGAGTGAGGCAAACAAGAACGTAAGCAGCAGACCTATGCATAAAATGAGGATGACGCTCATAGTGCTGGAAGTCCCGAGTATACCGCTGTAGGCGAGGGGAAGACCTGTTCCCAGCAGAAATGCAATGGCGAGAGGGACGGAGACCCCTCCAAACAGTCCCCAATACAGGCTTTTTCTATTTAAGGGTTGAGCCAATAGAAGTTCTATGAATTCACGGGATTGATATAGAAAAAGAGCACTGTAAATCATACTCACCAACGGTACAAATAACAAAATTACATTAGCAATACTTAACAAGGCTTTGGGACCTGCACCGCCAAAACGTATTAGCCCATCAGTCAATAGCAAGTAAATAAGAGCATAACCGATGATCCATTTGCTCCGCAAGTGATCTTTCCACTGGTATTTTAAGATTGTTGCAGTCTTCATTTTGCACCTCTTTCCATCATTTTGGCAACAGCACCTTCAAGTCTCTGTTCCTGCTGGTTTTCGATAAATTCCTTCATTGGGCCATTGTATCGCAAATTACCCTCAACGATAAAAATGATATTATCGGCAAGTTCTTCAATCTCACTCATTATATGGGTCGTTAGTAATATTGTTTTGCCCTTTTCTTTTTCATGCTGTATTAACTGCTTTAGCTTGTGGCTCGCCTGTGGATCCAGGCCAGCAGTTGGTTCATCCAGAATTAAGATCGAGGCATTAAACATAAGCGCCAAAACGGCCCCTACCTTTTGCCGGGTGCCGCCGGAAAGATTTTGCAGCCTTTTTCCAAGTTCGGGTTCGAGTCCGAAATATTTAATCAGCGGGGTTTCATCACCATCCTGATTACTACGAATTTCTTTAATAAGACCAATCAATTCATTTACTTTCATATTTTCAGGGTATTGGGCGATTTGGGGCATATATCCAATATCTTGCCGGTAGTCCCAATGGCCGTTCAATTTTTTTCCGTCTATATGAATACTACCGCTGTCAGGTTTCACAAGTCCGAGCAGGTGCTTGATCATGGTCGTCTTGCCAGATCCATTAGGCCCCACAATTCCGGTGGTATGACCTTTGATGATCTCAAGATTCATGCTGTTCAGGACAAGCTGACTGCCAAATTGTTTCGTCAGTTCTTTCAGTTGAATTACGGTATTCATCTTCTCCATTTACTTTGCTCTATTTATCATGTTCTCAGACGGAAATTTCTACTTTACGCATCAGTGGATTATTGTCAATCAGGTTTTTAGGCGTGAGTACTGGCAATGCTTTTTCGGCCACATTTAAAAATTTTATAAACAAACTATGCATTAAGATAAGAGCAGGCTTATGCTTATTCACCATATAAGAGAATAAGCTAACCGGATGAAAAGGAACATCACCGATTCCGTCCCGGTCCAGGTCATATCCACTGTAGGATGACCAATAGTTTCCATTGAAAGAGTTTAAATTTGTACTGCCACTGGTACTTACGTCAAAGGAATTTTCAATAAAATTATTTTTTGTGAAATCGTTTTTGGTACAGTTTGACATAATTTTAGCGGCCCATCCGTTTTGTATAAAATTGTTATGATTAAATTTTACGCGATTGGACCCTTCTGAATAAACCGCGGAGCTATTTTTATAAAACCGGTTCTGTTCAACGATCCCGTCATTTAATTCTTTAAGCAGTAGTCCATCATTATTATCTCCCCAGTTATGCCTGAAATGGTTATGTTTCATGGTGATAAAACTTGAATACATGACAACTCCGCCCGCCCGATTATCAATGAATGTATTGTGAGAGAAGCTATCATGATGGGAATACATCAGGTGCAGCCCATAGCGAATATTATGCTCGCTAACATTGTTACGAATGCTACTACTGTCAACGAATTCAAAATAGATGCCATCACGGCTTTTACTCACATGATTGCCAGTTATGGTAATATGATTGCATTCATGCAGGTGGATGCCGCCGCCCGAAGAAACTTCTTGGCGCCCATTGCCCGTAATAGTATTATCTGAGACGATTGAATGATTCGTGTTGAGCAGGTAAACACCGAAAAAAACGTTTTCCAATGTATCGTTGGTTATTCGGCAGTGGCTCACATTCTTTAATTTTATTGCGGCATTATCATCAAGGTAGCTGACGCCGACATTACGGAATGTTAGGTTTTTAACTGTGACGCTATCAGCCGTTATTACCATAATTTGATATTTACCCATTCCATCCAGCACAGCTCCTTTTCTACCTATTATCGTTACTGATTTATTAACGGTAATCTGTTTACCTGCATATATGCCCTTTGTCACAATAATGCGATCATTCTTATGAGCCATATCAAGGGCTGCTTGCAGTGTTTGGACAGCTCCATTCTTTTTCACGATGATATTTTTGGCCAGAACGGGTACAGAACAAAACAGAAGCAAAACTAAAGGAGCCAGGTATTTCGTTATTGGGATAAAGATCGTCTTCATTTTGTACTGTTATCGTTCATATTTTATTGACATATCTTACCCAATCCTCTAAGCCGATTTCAGATCCCTTATTTTGTCGATTCTTTGCATATATTCGTTAATCCAGACATAGATACCGATTATAATTGAAACACCTACAGCTATCACGCCGATATGGGGATAAGACATAGCATGAATATTCAGCAGTTGTTTGGAACCAATTAGCGGTGGTTGATACGACATGCCCGGAATTTTTATGGCGGCATGGGGATTCAAATGATGGCCGTAATTGTATTCCCATTTGTGAAAATCGATGAGGCCACCAACGGCTGCACCAAGTGCTGTAACGATCCAGGTAGTTAACAAAAAGCGTTTGGCAAATATAGCAGCGGATAACCCCAGAAGACACAATCCTACCATTATATAGGGTAAAAATTTTAAGGCGGGTACAGAATGGGGGTCAATAGGTTTCATACCAATATAATGATTCAGATCATTAATCGACTGAATGTTATGCGGATGCAAACTCTTAATGGTATTCACCCAGATATTCAGGCCAAGTTCTTCAGGATATTGAGGAGCCTGCATTCTGATTTGCCACAGCGGAAATAGAAAGACGGCAAGCAGTAAAACGGAGGCAATAGCGATTAAAACACGGTTTCGCTTACTGATTGTTTTATGTTTGGAAATATTCATAATTTGCTTAATTATCAAATGATAATGGGAAGGCCATGGGGCCCTCCCATTTGTTAATTATTACAAATCTTTGTTGGTGCCATATTTAATCTTCACATCAGAATTGCGGGGTGATACGCGAACGTATCCCTGCATTTCCTGGTGAAGGGCCGAGCAGAAATCTGTGCAATAGAATGGGTAAACTCCTATTTTCTTTGGCTTCCAGACGATAGATCTTGTATCGCCGGGTATAACAAGCAAGCCGGCATTTTGCATGCCCTTCAAGGCAAAACCATGGGGGATATCCCATTCCTGTTCCAGGTTTGTTATATGAAAATGAACTTCATCACCCACCTTTATACCTTCAATATTATCAGGGACAAAGTGGCTCCGAATAGCCGTCATATAGACGTCTACGCGATTTCCTTTCCGCACAACCTTTGCGTCTTTTTCTTTACGGGTGACATAGGGATTGTGATTTTTAGACAGATCGAAGTATTTAACCTGTCCGGTATCAATCAAGCTTGCCGGTAATTCAGCAGCGTTGTGAGGTTCACCCTCTACCGGAAAATCGAGTAAAAGCTTCATTCGATCACCAGATATGTTGAATAATTGTTCACCGGCAAACATTTCAGGACCCGTTGGCAAATATCGATCCTTGGTGATTTTATTAAGAGCAATTAAATACTTTCCATAAGGCTTACGGGTATCACCACCTGGTATAGTGAGGTGCCCCGGTGAATAATAGGAAGCATGGCGGTCGACTACTTTTCCTGTCTTCAGGCTCCACTTAACTATTTCAGAAGAAATGAAAGCAGTGTTGTAGCCATATCCTTTACCATCATACTCGATATGCAGAGGGCCCAAGCCGGCCTTCTTAACCTGTTTGGCTTCGACATTTTTGAAACTTAGCACCGGTATTCCGTCGACTGTTTTCGTAACGTCATGATTTTTTATGGCGTTTTGTATATCATTGTACGAGTAGACGGTGACGGTTGATGATAACTTGCCTCCGATAGAAATATATTTACCTGAGGGTGATACATTAATACCGTGCGGAGATTTAGGACCAGGGAGGAAATACATAGCGCCTTTTATATCAGAAGGTTGCAGTACACGGACCTTATGCTCAACCGTCGTTTTAGCCCATCTGGTTCGGGGATTTACAATGTTATGATCATAGTCTGTTGAGACTACGGTTCCTTTTCCCTGATGAGCGATTGCTGCTGCTTTTTTCCAGTTGATCGCTAAAACCAGATCTTTATCTTTTTGTGAAGCATTGACTTCGAGCAAGGAATGGGCTTCTTCACTATTATAATCAGTGTAGAAGACCCAGTTTTTTGATTCACCCAAACCAAAGCGCCCCAAGTCATAATCAAAGGGCGGCACTTCTATCTGAAAATCTACCTTCATGTGTCCATTATGCTGGTTGACTTTTACCATCGAAATCATGCCGTGGAAATTCTTTTTATATGACGATATTGGTACATCCACTCCATTTCCCATGGGTTTTGGGAGGGGAATACTGTATTCACTTGCCGCCGATAAATATTCCGTATTTGATGAACAGAATGGAGAAGCGTGTTGACCTCCGGTATTGGGTATTTCCAGGGTTTCATCAGTACGAAATGTTTTCAAATTGATCCGGGCGATCCTCGGTGTATTGCGGTCATTGACAAAAATCCATCGTCCATCGTACATCCCGTCCGTTTTTGAGGGTTGTATATGGTGCGTATCTCCCCAGGGGACAAACCCGCTCGAAGTATTCAGAAGAGCCTTCGTTTCAGATGCATATCCATAACCATTCATAGGAGTTTGGGAAAAAACAGGGATCGTATACAGGTGCCTGCCGGATGGAATGCCATATACGGAAACATTTCCACTCCAACCTCCCGACATAAAGCTGTAAAATTGATCATGTTTTCCCGGCGGAATGTATACCTGGTTGGCGGCATCATTATTTCCTGTTTTACTGTCATTTGATGAGCAAGCAGAGAACATAAACATGGCTAAGAGCACGGCCATGCCCCCCGTCAGTAAGCTCATAAGGTTATTTCGAAAATACATATATAAGACCTCCGATTGGTTAGATTTGAAGTTTAAGAATTATTATTTACTGGAATCCGGATTCACCGATCGTAAATATTCCAGGATAGCCCGGGCCTGATCCCTTTGTATGCTTAAATCGGCCATTTGGGTAGAAAATTTTCCAAGCAGTTTTTTAGCTGTCGGATTTTTGTGGGTCATCCCTCTTGGATTCATAATCATATTCATGATATATGCCGGGGTTCGACGACTGGTGACCTTCTTTAAATCAGGTCCCACATAACGCTGTCCCAACTTATGGCAACTGTTGCATTTGGTTTCAAAAATTTCTTTTCCCTTTTGGGCAAGCTTGGGATTCAGTTTGCCTACTTTGACCTTCTTTTT
>DASQZL010000339.1:0-8729 GCA_035638715.1 Balneolaceae bacterium | reverse complement strand
AGATAAAATAAAATTTACCATAAAAGAAAAGCAATTATGAAAATTCCAGGAAGTGAAAAAACGTTTGACAGAAAACAGTTTTTAAAAAATGCAGGTGGTGCATTACTCTCCGGCGGACTTTTGGCGAGTGCATTGCCTTTTCAAGCTGAAGCACAGCCCAAACAGGTGGCAAAAAAAGATAATTTTTTATCATTAGCTGGTTTACCCACAGTCAAAAGGGTTGCTGCGGATCCGCGTAACATTCCCGCACCTATTGGACAAAGGGAACCGAAAACGCATTATATCACGATCGAATCGAAAGAGGTAATAGCGGAAATCGAAGACGGAGTCAAATTTAAGTATATGACCTTCGGCGGACAAATTCCCGGCCCCATGATTCGCGTGCGACAGGGCGATACGATCAATTTGACCTTCAAAAATGCTTCATCCAACACCACTATTCACAACATTGATCAACATGCTGTTTATGGTTCGGGAGGCGGTGCAGGTGCTTTACTCTGCCCTCCCGGACAGTCAAGAACCATAAAATATAAGACACTTTATCCGGGCGCCTTTATTTATCATTGTGCGGTGCCTAACATGGATAAGCACATCAGCAGTGGCATGTTCGGTATGATCGTCGTTGAGCCGCCCCAGGGACTGCCTAAGGTAGATCACGAATTTTATTTCGGCCAGCATGAAGTTTACACCGACAAAAAAGCGGGTGAAGAGGGTATGCATCACTTTGATGTAGATGCAATGACGGCAGAAAATCCCACGTATGTACTCCTAAATGGAGAAAAACACGCCATTACTGACGATAAATATGGTAATTTAAAAGTAAAAAAAGGTGAGACTGCACGCATCTTCATGGTGACCGGCGGTCCAAATCTGACCAGCAGCTTCCATGCCATTGGCAATGTATTTACCAAAGCATGGCGTGCAGGGGCGCTTGCCAATGAACCCGACCAATACGTTCAGACCTGCCAGGTACCACCCGGAAGCACGGGTGTCTTTGAGTTGGAATTTCCCGTTCCCGAAACCATCAAATTGGTTGATCATTCCCTGAGCAGAGTTGTCCGTCAGGGCATGCTTGGAAAAATTGAAGTCGAAGGATCCCCCGAACCCGATATCTTCTCGGCAAAAGGTTAGTGGATCATTCCAAAAACCGGGTGACTTCCAAACCTGGATTTCTCAAAGCTTTGTGAACGGATGCGCTACGGCGTGTCCGGTCACCGCTCCCGATTTAAATTCGTCCTCTGGCAAAATAGACAACTTGCTCATGGATAGACTATTTTTTAAGCACTTATTTCAAATTTTTACTTTTTTAAAAGATTACGATGGGGAAACGTAAAATATGAAAAAACCTCGGCGATTAGCTCATCCAACAAAATAATCTTCCCTTCTTCATTCTTTTCCCGGCAATTACAGGTAGCCAACTTTCAAAAACCGGATTTGGCGCCCTCCGGATTTGCCTGATATGACATGTCCGACTGTGACACCAATTGTATCCCTTTCTGAAAAGCTCTTTTATTCAGCTCAAGGTAATCCGGTTTAATTCGTTCTTCCATTGTACGCATCACATGTTCTTTTGATACGGCACCGGAAAGTGCTATTACCGATCCCAGAGCAACCATGTTTGCCGCAATTTCATCTCCCAATGCCCGGGCAGTCTCAATCACGGGGAGTATCATGGCATCTTCGACCTCTTCCTCAATGGTCACCATCTTTTCAACAATTCGTATGCCATCTTTGGAAAGCGTGCCGCCATATTTAACATACGAATCGATGGTCAGGCATAATAAAACATCGGGAATATCAACCTCGGGAAAAGCAATTTCGCTGCCACTTAAAACCACTTCACTTTTGCTGGCTCCCAACCTGGCTTGTGGACCATAACTTTGGGTTTGTACTACATTAAGCCCATCTTTCATCCCGGCCTCAGCCAGGATGATACCGGCCAATAATATGCCTTGCCCACCGCGGCCTGACAGGCGAATATTAAAAGGATCTTTAGGAAGCATTTTCTTTTTCTGTCTTGGCATAAACTTTTTTATACTGATCAGTAAATTCTGGTTTTATTTCTTCCCGGAAAACGCCCACTGACATTTCACCGAGCATCTCTTCCCGAGATATCGTTTCCCCGGGAATCGTCAAATCCTTTTCATAATCAAGCATATTGGTTGCATCGCCCAATTTATTGATTCTGCCGAAATAAGTAGGACATTGCGAAAGTATTTCAACCACAGAAAATCCGGGATGTTCAATTGCACGACTAATCATATTCGGAATTTCCTGGAAGTCGAAGGTCGTGGTTCGGGCTACGAACGTTGCCCCGGCAGCCATTGCAAGCTCAACAACATTGAAAGCAGATTCAATGCTGCCGGCAAAACTGGTTGTCGATTTCTTGCCCGTTGGTGTTGTCGGTGCCGCTTGCCCGCCTGTCATACCGTAAATGCTGTTGTTAAAAATGATGGCATTTAGATTGATATTTCGCCGGCAGGCGTGAATAAAATGATTGCCTCCGATTCCTACGCTGTCACCGTCTCCCATAACCGATATTACCGTCAATTCAGGATTTACCATTTTAACACCTGTAGCAAAAGCAAGGGCCCTGCCATGTGTGGTATGCATTGAATTGGTATTCGTAAAATAGGGCGTGCGACCGGAACAGCCAATACCACCGATAACAACAACTTTATCGAGATCAAGTTCTAAGCGATCGAATGATTCCAGCATCCCCCGCAAGATCGTTCCATGCCCGCATCCCGGACACCAGGGGCTGGGCATAATGCTCTGCCGCAGATATTTTTCAAGATTTTTACCCATTCTTGGCATGGTGGACCTCCTCAGTACAATGATTTTTTCGTTTTAGAAATATGATGGTCCCTATTCTGTTGCATCTTTTGGATCTCATCAACAATCTGATCTGGTTGAAACAACCTGCCATCAGCTCTGTTCATGGATTGTACGGGAGCACGTCCCTCTACGGCCATTCGAATTGGCATAACCATCTGTCCGAGATTCATTTCAGGAACCAAAATGCCTTCAACATTGCCAGACAAATCATGAATCAGATCCGTCGGAAATGGCCATAGGGTTTGCAGATCAATCATCCCGGTTGAAATTCCTTTAGCTTGCAATTTGTCTACCGCCGCTTTTGCTGCCCGGGAAGTTATTCCATAGCTGATTATCAAAAAATCTGCATCTTCAGAATAATAATGGTCATATTTTACAATGGTATCCAGATTCTGGTTAAGACGCTCAAAAGCTTTTTTCAATCGGTCTTCAGACGGAGTGCCATTCGTGGTTTCCGGAAATCCTTTTTCGTCATGTCCCAGTCCGGTAACAAGCTTCCGGGAACCCTCGCCGAACGCAAGAAAAGTTTCATCAAAAAATGGTTTAAACTCATCGGGATCCCCGGGCCTTTTCCGGTTCGTAATTTCCATTTCGGGAAACGTTATATTTTCACGCATGTGAGAGATAATCGCATCAAGCAGAAGAATAACCGGAATCCGGAATTTTTCACTCATATTAAAGGCTTCAATCGTCATTTCATACGTGGTTTGAACGGACGAGGCGGTCAATACGATAACCGGATGATCGCCATGGGTGCCCCATCGGGCCTGCATTACATCTCCCTGCGAGGGCAGCGTAGGCAAGCCGGTACTCGGTCCACCACGCTGTGAATTGACAATTACACAAGGCGTTTCTGTCATGGATGCATAGCCGACGTGTTCCTGCATCAGCGAAAATCCGGGACCTGAAGTAGCTGTCATGGCTTTGGCACCAGCCCAGGAAGCTCCGATAACAGCTGCCAGCGAACCAATCTCATCTTCCATCTGGATAAATCTGCCGTCCTTTTTGGGCAATTCTCTTGCCATCGTCTCCATAATTTCTGATGCGGGGGTAATGGGATAACCGGCAAAAAAGGTGCAGCCAGCCTGAAGAGCTCCCAAAGCACAAGCTTCATTACCTTGTATTAATTTCATTGCATCTGATTTCATATCACTTGGTATTTAATGGTTCGGGGCGATATAATGAAAAACAAAAATCTGGACACCGCTCGGCACAAATTCCACAGAATATGCACTTATCTATGTCATTAACGATGATTTGATCGGTTTCATCCAGCGCTAAGATATCTGCGGGACAGGCATCTACACATATATCACATCCTTTACACCAATCACGGCGTACTCTCAGCTGGGCTTCACCCTGGCTGTATATTTTTATTGGTTCATTCATAGCCTCGCCTGCTTCATTTCTCTTAAAAAAGTGGGTTCTTGTTTTTCGAAATAGTGTGCATCCTGGCTGCATCGATCCAAAAGCCGGTTCCAGTCTTCATCAACATCTTGCTGTATTCTTTCCAGAACTGATTTATTTGTCTCCTGAAAAAGATGACTGAAACGCCCCTGCGTTTTGAGCCACGTTTTTACCGGCAGTTTTTTTATGGGCTCATGGGTTAAATTGTAATGGCCTTCGACGACCTCATACAATGGCCAAAAACAGGTTTCCACGGCCAGGCGTGCAACATTGACAGCGTCCTTCGGCTCATGTCTCCAACCAAGCTGGCAAGTAGATAACACATTAATAAAGGCCGGGCCTTCAGTGCTTACTGCTTTTTTTACTTTCGTACTCAGATCATACCAGTGCGAAATGGAAGACTGACCAACATAAGAAAGATGATGCGCTTCCATTATGGCTGTAAGATCTTTCCTTTTCTGTGCTTTCCCGTAGCTTTTTTTGCCAGAGGGACTTGTTGTTGTGCTTGCCCCAAAAGGAGTAGCACTGGAACGCTGAATTCCGGTATTCATGTAGGCTTCATTATCATAGCAAACATACAGAAACCGGTGTCCGCGCTCCAGTGCCCCGGATAATGACTGTAAACCAATATCATAGGTCCCTCCATCTCCTCCGAAAACTACAAACGTAACAGGTTCGTCATCGGGAATAGCCTCTCGTTTTTTAAGCGCTTTATAGGCTGTTTCGACACCACTGGCAGCCGCCGCTGCATTTTCAAATGCAACATGCAGCCATGGTACATTCCACGCAGTCGTGGGGAACCGTGTGGTTGCAACTTCAAGGCAACCGGTGGCCGATATAACCACTACTGGTGTATCAATACTATTTAAAACGGTCCTGACCACAATAGGTATCCCGCATCCACGACAGAGGGAGTGCCCGCCTCTAAAACTTTTTCCTTTTGATTCTTTCCTGGCTAACTCTTTAATCACAGACATAAATTTACCCTCATTTAAAATGCATAATTTTTTATTCCCGGAGACCGATATACCGGAGATCTCCGGTTATATCTCCTGTCAACAGATCATGGTAAACCTTTTTGATCTGGTCAGGGAATAAGTCACGCCCTCCCAATCCATAAATATAATTTTGCAGAAAAGGCTTCGATTTGTGCATGCTTCTGCTAATTTCGGTATAAAGAGGGCCATAACTTCCAAACGACATGGATCGATCAAGGACGGCGATCCCCTTTAATTGCGAAAGATGATACTTAATTTTTTCTTGTTCGAATGGCCGGAATGAACGGATCTTCAATACTCCTGCCTTTTTGTTTTCATCTCTAAGCTTGTCAACCACATCTTTAACGGTACCGGCTGCAGATCCCAGAATTACAATTGCATAGTCTGCATCATCCATTCTGTAAGCATCAACACTGGAATACTGGCGCCCGGATAAAGCGTAATATTCATTCTGAATTGCCTCAAGAACAGCCGGGACCTGTTCCATTGCTTCCTGTTGTTGCCGTTTATGCTCAAAATAATAATCCGGCATATCGAACGGACCTTGTGTAACCGGTCGATCCAGATTCAGCAAGCTATAGGGGATGTGATAGTCACCGACGAACTCACGGACGCTATCATCATCCAGCAGGGATACCGGCTCGGCAGTATGGGTGATGGTAAATCCATCCTGACATATCATTATGGGAAGTAATACGTCCTTATATTCAGCAATGCGGGAAGCCATAATCATATAGTCGTACGCCTCCTGTGCATTTTCCACATATATCTGTATCACTCCGCTATCACGGGCAAGCATGCTGTCAGAATGATCGCAATGAATATTTATGGGCGCAGATAATGCCCGATTTCCGATAGCTAATACAATAGGAAGCCGCATGGACGCAGCGATATAGATATTCTCGATCATTAGAGCCAGTCCTTGTGATGCCGTGGCCGTAGCAGTACGGGCGCCTGCAGAGGCAGCGCCGATAGCCGCACTCATCGCCGAATGTTCTGATTCCACATTAATCATTTCTGTGGTGGCCCGCCCATCCGCAACAAATTGTGAAAAAGTTTGAATGATCGGGGTTTGCGGGGTGATAGGATACACGGAGACGACATCAGGATTAACTTGTCTCATGGCATGAGCAGCCGCCTGTGCTCCTGTCAACAATTCTGTCTCAAAATCTAATGATGGTTTTTCAAGCGTCCTATTCATGATAATGGCTATTTTTTTCTACCGAATTCAGCTACGGGTTTATCTTCTGCGACCATTTGGATGGCATCTGTCGGGCAAATTTCCGCACATAATTCGCAGCCTTTGCAATAGGTGTAATCAAACCCTGTGAAATCGGAATCATTATTGATCATTACAGCAGTATCCGGGCAGTTAATCCAGCAAAGCAAGCAATCAACACATTTATCAAGATCAACTTCCGGTTTTAAGCCAAGTCTCCAGCTACCCGTCTCCGGTTGCTCCACTTCTTTAGCTATTACGGTGCCTCCAACAAGGATTTCGGAATATTTTTTTAATGAATTCGACATAATTTATACTTCTATCTTTTCAAAGTTTGAATAACCCATTTCTATGGCCCGAAGATTGTTATCGACGACTGCTTTCTTCAGTTTTTTCTCAAAAATTTCTTTAGCCGCCCCTTTCAAGCGTTCCATAGAAGGCATCCCCAGAATCGCGGCAAGAGCTCCGGCTACAACGACATTGGCATACTTAATACCACTTTCTCTTGACAAGCGCTCGGCATCTATGCTAAAAAATCTGCCATGAAAATCCTTGGGTTTATCCAGGCTCACATTGTTATTATTGGTATTAATCAATATCAACCCATCCGAATCCACGCCCCGGAGTACATCTATTTTGCCAATCAAAGAATCGTCCAATACAGCAACGGCATCCGGTTTGGTTACGGCACAATGCAGCCGGATCGGCTTTTTGGAACTCCGGGTATAAGCCTGCATGGGAGCGCCACTGCGCTCGGGGCCATATTCAGGAAAGGCCTGAACGTAAAAGCCTGTATCTTTCAAAGCTAAAGCCATGAGCTGCGAGACCGTTTTGGCTCCCTGCCCGCCTCGTCCATGCCATCGTATTTCTGTGATTGAACCTACCATAATCAGCCTCCCAAATATTGGTCAATTCCATGAGCAGCGATTTTTCCATCCTGGACGGCTTCCACGGCCGTTGCACCTCCGTTCAGGGCATCTCCGCCGGCAAAATACTTCGGATTTGAAGTCTGTCCCGTATCGGGATCGATATTTATCAATCCGTTATTCAGATCGATACCTTGAATCCAGTTTAAAAATCCCTTTCTTTTTTGCTGACCGATCGCTTTAATTACCGTACTGACCGGTACTTTAAATTCCGTTCCCGGGATACTTTCCGGATGCGGACGGCCAGAAGCATCCGGCTTGCCTAATTTCATATACTGGCATTCCATAAATTCAAGCTGATCATTGCCGATAAACCGAATGGGATTGGTTAAAAACTGGAAATGAACGCCTTCCTCTCTGGCTTCTTCAATTTCATGATCATAGGCCGGCATTTCATCTTCTGTCCTGCGATAGTAAATGGTAACATCACCGGCCCCTATTCTGGCCGCTTCCCGCGCCACATCGATGGCTGTATTTCCCCCGCCGATGATGGCAACCGAGCCACCAATATCCGGTTTCTCTCCTGTTTTTATAGACTCAATAAATTCCAGCGAATCCCATACTCCGGCAAGATCTTCTCCCGGATAACTTAATTCTACATCCTTGCCTAATCCAATACCCAGAAAAATACTGTCGAATTCATCTTCAATTTTTTTGAGCTTTTCAGGAGTATTTATATCAGCTCCCATATTAAATGTCACTCCTAAATCTGCGATCATCCTTGCTTCCTTGGGGAGTGGATCCTTATTTAATCGATAGGGGGCGATAGCATATCTTATTAATCCCCCGAAGTCCTGTTTGCGATCAAAAACAGCTACCTCATGACCCTTTTTAGCAAGTTCGGCGGCACAGGATAAACCAGCCGGTCCAGCTCCTATAACGGCCACTTTTTTTCCGGTGGATGTCTCTTTTTCTTTCAGCAACCCATCAGATGAACTATGTTCCATAGCGTAGCGCTGCAACCTGCCTATATCTATGGGTTTTCGCCCCTCTTCTTTAAGCACACAAGCTCCTTCACATAAAATTTCAGTCGGACATACTTTTGAGCAACTTGCTCCCAGTATATTCTGGTCCCAAATTATACTTGCGGCATCCTGAATCTTATTCTCATAAATGGCTTTGATAAATCCCGGCACGTCAATACCCGTCGGGCAACCCAGCGTGCACGGAGCTTCTGCGTAGGGTCCACCGCATTCCAAACATTTAGAAGCTTCCGTAAATGCCTGCAACTCTCCAAGCGGGGGCTTTAATTCTTCAAAAACATTTGGAAGGCCGTTTTCACTTACGTCGTTTATTGTTGTTTTCATCTTAACTCCTTATTAGCGATTTAGAATAATGATG
>DASQZL010000338.1:0-3203 GCA_035638715.1 Balneolaceae bacterium | reverse complement strand
AATCAAAAACTTTCTTGACGGACCCACCGCGCTTTGGCGGAATAATTTCAAATGATATCAGTGGTTTTTCTGCCTGTTCGTAATGCTTTATAACTTTCATTTAGTGCACTTTTTATTGTAACTTTATGAACCAAAAATTTTGTGAGCTGTGGCGATGAATGCAACACGCTAAACGATAAATTCAAAGTTTTATGAACGTTTTTGCATCAGATGATATTTATACCTGACTGATATGGGAGCAATTAGTTCCCGCACGACATTTTATACATTAAAAAATATCTATCTTTTGTTGACGTACTCTTTAAAGGTAATCACTCAGCAGCTTATTTGAAAAATTTTTTGAAACCTCAAGCACCTGACAATCGATTACCACAGTATTTCCTATTATGACATTTAACGAAATTCAAGAGCTATTGCGCGAACGCATCCTCATCCTTGACGGCGCAATGGGCACCATGATTCAAAGCTACAAACTGGATGAAGAGGCCTATCGGGGCGAACGCTTCAAAGATGCAAACCGGGAGCTGCAGGGCAATAACGACCTGCTCAGCCTGACCCAGCCGGGGCTCATCAAAGAAATCCACAGCAGTTTTCTGGAAGCCGGCTCCGATATCATCGAAACCAACACTTTTAATGCTACATCCATTTCGCAGCGTGACTATGGCACGCAGGATCTGGCCTATGAGCTGAATAAAAAAGCCGCCGAAAATGCACGGGAGGTGGCCGACCGGTTCACCGAACAAACACCGAGCAAGCCGCGATTAGTGGCTGGCTCTATGGGTCCTACGAACAAAACGCTTTCGCTTTCGCCCGATGTAGAAGACCCCGGCTATCGCGCAATTACTTTCAATCAGCTGGCTGAGGCTTATGGCGAACAAATTCGCGGGCTGGCCGACGGGGGCGTGGATATGCTGCTGATCGAGACTATTTTTGATACGCTGAATGCCAAAGCGGCTGTCTACGCCATTCATAAATACGGCGAGGAAACGGGCCGGCATCTGCCGGTGATGATTTCCGGCACCATTGTAGATCAAAGCGGGCGCACGCTCTCGGGACAAACGACTGAAGCATTCTGGATTTCACTTTCGCACACCAAAAACCTGCTTAGTATTGGCCTGAACTGTTCGCTGGGCTCCGAGCAAATGCGCCCGTATATCGAGGAATTATCCAGGCACGCCACCTGCTTCACCAGTTTATATCCCAATGCCGGGCTGCCCGATGAGATGGGCGAATACAACGAAACGCCTGGATTTATGGCTAACAACATGCACGAATATGCCAAAGAGGGATTTGTGAATATTGTAGGCGGATGCTGCGGGACGACGCCCGAACACATTGAAGCGTTTGCTGATGCTGTAGCAGAGTGCGATCCACGCAAAATTCCGGATCCCGAGCCGTATATGCGCCTCAGCGGATTGGAACCGTTGGTGATTCGACCGGAAACGAATTTTGTCAACATTGGCGAGCGTACCAACGTGATGGGCTCACGGAAATTCCGGCGGTTGATCACCAATGAAAATTACGAGGAAGCCCTGTCTGTAGGCCGCCAGCAAGTGGAAAATGGCGCACAGATCGTGGACGTCAATATGGATGAAGGCATGCTGGAGTCGGCCGAAGTGATGACCAATTTCCTGCAGCTAATGGCCGCCGAGCCCGATATTGCGCGCGTACCCGTAATGATCGATTCATCCAAATGGTCAGTACTGAAAGCCGGACTCAAAACCATGCAGGGCAAATGTGTAGTCAATTCCATCAGCCTGAAAGAAGGAGAAGAAGCCTTCAAACAACAGGCCCGTGAAATCCTGGATTTCGGGGCGGCAGTAATTGTGATGGCGTTTGATGAAAAAGGACAGGCCGACAACTACGAGCGACGCATCGAAATCTGCGAGCGTGCCTACCGAATCCTTACCGAAGAAATCGGCTTCAAGCCACAGGACATCATCATGGATCCCAACATCCTGACGGTGGCCACGGGCATTGAAGAGCATCGTAATTATGCCGTGGATTTTATGAAGGCCACCAAATGGATCAAGGAAAACTTGCCGCTGGCCAAAGTGAGCGGCGGATTGAGCAATATCTCCTTTTCATTCCGTGGCAATAACAGGGTACGTGAGGCCATGCATTCGGCTTTTCTGTACCACGCCATTGATGCGGGGCTGGATATGGCGATCGTCAATGCCGGGCAGCTCGAAGTGTATGAACAAATTCCCGATGAACTGCTGGAGCGCGTGGAAGATGTGCTGCTCAACCGGCGCGATGATGCCACCGAGCGACTGGTCGACTATGCGGAGCAGATTAAGGATGATGATACCGAAACCGGTAAAAAGACCGAAGAATGGCGCGATGAGCCGGTAGAAGATCGCATCGAGCACGCGCTGGTGAAAGGCATCGTGGAACATATCGTGGAAGATGTGGAAGAGGCTCGTCAAAAATATGATCAACCCATAGAAGTAATCGAGGGTCCGATGATGGACGGCATGGACGTGGTAGGTGATTTGTTTGGCTCGGGCAAAATGTTTCTGCCACAGGTGGTCAAAAGTGCGCGCGTGATGAAAAAAGGCGTCGCTCACCTGATCCCATTTATTGAAGAGGAAAAGGAAAAAAATCAAAACACCGAACCCAAAGCCAAGGTTCTGCTGGCCACCGTCAAAGGAGATGTACACGATATCGGCAAGAACATTGTAGCGGTGGTTCTGCGGTGCAACAATTTTGATGTGATCGACCTCGGTGTGATGGTCCCGTCGGATAAAATTCTGGCCGAAGCCCGGAAAAACGACGTCGATATTATCGGGCTGAGTGGCCTGATCACCCCTTCGCTGGATGAAATGGTGCACGTAGCCAAGGAGCTAAAACGCGAAGACTTCAAACAGCCATTGCTGATCGGCGGGGCGACGACCTCGCGAATGCATACGGCCGTAAAAATTGAGCCGCATTACGATCAGCCGGTCGTGCATGTGTTGGATGCATCCCGAAGCGTATCGGTAACAGGCAACCTGGTTTCCAAAACATTGCGTGATGAGTTTGTGAAAAAGAAGAAACAGGAGTACATCAAACTCCGGCATCAGCATGAAAACCGGTCGCAACGTAAAAATTATCTTCCGCTTGAGAAAGCCCGTCAAAATAAAACGGATATTGATTGGTCGAAAACCAGGATTAAAAAACCGAATATTCTGGGGCGACGGGTATTCAAAGATTACCCGCTT
>DASQZL010000337.1:0-3744 GCA_035638715.1 Balneolaceae bacterium | reverse complement strand
GGCCTACACCTATTTGCCGAAATCGAGCGCAAAATTTCCTGCCGGAAAAGCTTTTTTGGCATTGATGGATGAAGCCGATTGCTTTGACAGGACAACGGCAAAAAAACTTACCGGAGGCATTGCATATATCTATGTGGGCACTGTACAATAAAATGGATATTTTATTGTACATAATTTTAAACTGCTTCAGCGGCAAACATTCTGTGAGACAACAAGTTGTGGCTGCTATAAATTTAACAATAATTATTTGGTTGTATCTTTGCAATCAATTGCAAAATCTTAATTAACAAATACTTGTTATAATGGGCGAAATGAAAATTGAAGCCATCAGGAAAGTATTGCCACACCGCTATCCTTTCTTGTTGGTTGATCGCGTTTTGGAACTGGAGGAAAAACGTATTTTGGCAATAAAAAATGTTACCGCCAATGAGGATTTTTTTAACGGACATTTCCCCGGCAAACCATTGATGCCGGGCGTGCTCCAGGTTGAGGCATTGGCCCAGACCGGATGCATCCTTGTCACGAAAATGCATATTGATGATCCGGAAGATAAGCTCATCGTATTTACCGGCATCAAAGAAGCAAAATTTCGCAAATCCGTTGTGCCGGGCGACCAATTGAAGATGGAAGTGCGTCTGACCAATAAACGCCGTAATTTCATCGTTATGGAGGGGGAAGCCCGGGTAGATGGCGAAATAGCCTGCCAGCTCGAGGCAAATGCAGTAATTATTTCAAGAGAAGAAGAATAAGAATGAGTGATAAACCCAGCACAAATCGGACTAAAAATGTAACGACCCAGACTGTAGTGAATATGAAACAGGAGGGAGAAAAGATAAGTATGCTCACGGCTTATGATTATACCATGGCCCGGATTATCGATCAGGCGGGTATCGACATCATTCTTGTTGGCGACTCTGCTGCCAACGTCATGGCGGGGCATCAAACGACCGTACCCATGACGCTCGATCAAATGATCTATCATACCTCTTGTGTGGTACGGGGCGCCGACCGCGCGCTTGTCATTGCAGATATGCCTTTTATGAGTTTTCAGGTATCCGCTGAAGAAGCGCTTCGCAGCGCCGGACGAATGATGAAGGAAACCGGTGCGCAGGGCGTGAAAATGGAAGGCGGCCGGTCGATTGCTGCCAGCATAAAAAAAATTACCGGAGCCGGTATTCCCGTTATGGGACATTTGGGCCTCACTCCCCAAAGCATCAATCAGTTCGGCAGCTACCGCGTGCGGGCAAAAGATGAAGACGAGGCACAAGCGCTCCTGGATGATGCCAGAGCACTCGAACAGGCGGGTTGTTTTGCTGTCGTGCTTGAAAAAATTCCTGCCTCACTTGGAAAAAGAGTCACCGGGGCGCTTTCTATCCCTACTATCAGCATTGGCGGCGGACCTCATTGCGACGGACAAGTGCTTGTGATTCATGATATGCTGGGCTTCAACAAAAAATTCAACCCTAAATTTTTACGTCGTTACGCTGATCTGCATTCTGAGATGACGGAAGCTGTTCAGCAGTATATTGATGATGTAAAATCCGGCGATTTTCCCGGCGAAAATGAACAGTATGAATAATGTTTAAAATTTTTAATGATTAATTATGAATATTGAATCGTAGTACAAAGGAATCATAATTTAATATTCAAAATTATTCATTCTTTATATCCGTTTAATAATATTGAAATAACATTTTACTATGAGCAAAGAGAGCAAAAGTGAGCCCCTTATTCTCGTCTGTAATGACGACGGCATATTTTCACCCGGTATTCTTGCACTGGCTGAGGTGGCCGATGAATTTGGTCAGGTAGAAATAATTGCCCCCGACCGCCAGCAAAGTGCGGTTGGGCATGCGATCACCGTAAGTACGCCCCTGCGATCCCGATCATTCCAGGTTGACGGGCGCTTTAACGGGCAGGCTGTGACGGGCACACCGGCTGATTCGGTTAAGCTTGGCCACGATCAGCTACTCGACCGCAAGCCCGATCTGGTGGTCAGCGGCATCAACCACGGCAGTAATGCAGGCGTCAATATTTTGTACTCTGGTACCGTCAGTGCCGCAACGGAGGGCACAATTCTGGGATATCCCTCGATTGCGGTAAGCTGTACCGATTATGATGAAGAAGCCGATCTTTCAGGAGTACAGGAGGCTTCGCGCCGGGTAATAAAGTATGTGCTTCAGGAAGGCCTGCCTAAAGGTGTGACGCTTAATTTGAATGTCCCCGCCGGACCGCTGGAAGGCATCAAATGGGCCAGCCAGGCTAACAGTCGCTATGTCGAGGAGTTTGAGGGCCGGATCGATCCGCGCAATGAATCTTACTACTGGCTCACCGGGCGCATGGAATTGCTCGATGAGGCAGAGGATGTGGATGTGCGGGTCCTGGAACAAGGCTATGCCTCGCTGACGCCCATCCAATATGATTTGACAGACTATTCGCTGCTTGAAGAGATGGAAGGTATGGAGTTGTAGAGGGACCGGGCGGCTTTCGAAGTTGCATAAAAAGAAATTTTTCAGCCTATCGATTTTTTTTGGTTGTACGTGGTTTGTTGTTCGTTGTTGAAATGCTGGTATCAGTGTTTACCGCATGTTAACGAACTATTTGCAATCTTTGGGGGGGCAAAGGTGAAAGTTGCGGGCATATCTGACAATTTTTTTAAAATATTGCTGATAATCACTCAAATGAATAGTAATACTCAATTTTGTATAGTAATATAAAATAGTCCGAAAAGTGAACAGGGATACCTTGTTGGGCTTTCGGAAATAATTCGGGGAACTATTAAAATAAGGGATGATGGGGTATAACCTAACCAAGCCAATATTCTTTAACAGGTGGTCAAACGGCCTACTGCTTACGGCGATTTTAATTTTATTTTTTATACCGAATAGTTGTGATACGGTCAGTCAATCTGCTTCATCCCATCAAAATCATTTTTCATTGCATTCGATACCGCGGTATGCCTCACCGGTATCGTCTTCCGGACCGCGGCCCACGGTGCCCTCTAAGGTTCATCATACGCACAAAACCGGAAAATCTTCGTCGCCCGTTCCAATTTATACGTGCGTGGTAAGCACATTGATGCCTGCTGATTCGGTCTATAATTATCGTTATAATACCTACAAAATAACTATCCCTAAAACGTTGAAAGACAAGCCGGTTGAACGACATATATTTATGTACGGAGCCGGTAATGCCCCATCCTATGCCAAAAATATACCGGGGCAGGGCGGGGTTACACGAATGGCCCGTTGCCGCATTCCGAAAAATCAGTCTCTGATCAAGTGGTTGCGTAACAAGTTCACCCATTTTGGCCCGGGCAGTTGGGTGGCGGTCCACGGGAAGGCTGAAAAGACGGGGAGAGCCAATAAATCCACCGGAACGTTTCCCCGCCCTCGTCCTGCTATGAAGATTGTATGCGATCACTGGCAGATAGCGGAAGTGTGTGACGGAAATGGGAACAATTGTGTAGTAAAATCCATAACATGTATCAGCTATCATTATGTTAGTAATAGCCCGGCAGGCACACAGCAGGTACAGCGGCCATCGGGCGGTGGAGGATCTTCGGAAGATCCGTGTCAGCCTTGTACCCAAAATGCCACAGGGTCTCGAACGGCCTGCCGGAGCGGGTCTGGTGCAACACCTACGGGCTGTGCTGTGAGTGGGGGTGGTTCCCTGCCTGCTCCACCAACTGATCCGTGCAAATACGCCAATCCGCCAGCCTATTGCACGCAAAATAAACCGTGT
>DASQZL010000336.1:0-4254 GCA_035638715.1 Balneolaceae bacterium | reverse complement strand
AATTATTTTGTCCGGGATAAACAAAAATTTGTCCATTTTTTTCATAAAGCGGACGATCCGAAGAGCTTGAGCAGTAACTATATAAATTGCCTGTATATTGACAATGAGGGCAATCTTTGGATTGGAACGAAGAAAGGGCTCGATCTCTGGAATCCGGGGAGTGAAACCTTCACCCATTACCTGCATGATCCTGCGAATTCCTCGAGTATCTCGGGCAATGATGTGATGACCATTTATGAGGACAAAAGGGGCAATTTGTGGGTGGGAACGGAATCCGGACTGAACCGTATGAATCGAAAAACGGGAACTTTTCACCACTATTTACACAAACCGGGTGATCCACATAGCATATCGGGCAATTCTATTTTTTCGATTCTTCAGGACAGCCATGGCGTGTTGTGGATCGGGACGCAAAACCATGGGTTGGATACCTTCGATTATAAAACGGACCGTTTTTATCATTACAAGCATCAACAGGGTAATTCTCAAAGCTTGAGTAATAATTCAGTGAATTCTATCTATGAGAACAGGGATCGTGTTCTTTTTTTTGGGACTTATTCGGGGGGCATTAATTATGTTGACCGAAAAAAACCTGAATTCAAATGGTATAAATATAATTCGCACAGCGATCATCCTTTGAGTAATAATTCAGTAACCGCTTTCCTTAAAGACAACGATGGCAACATCTGGGTTGGAACAGATGGCGGCGGACTTGATCGATTTAATCCGAAAACGGGCAACTTCTATCCCATGCGCCATGAACCGCATAATAAAAACAGTCTTTCCAGTAATGTGGTGCTGGCTCTTCTGAATGGTCATAAACATAATATCTGGATCGGTTATTATCACGGAGGCATCAGCAAATATAATGAGAAAACAAAAACCTTTACGAATTATAAACACATTGATGGAGATTCAACCAGTTTAAGTAATAATGATGTGTTCGTTCTTTACAGGGACCGGGAAGGCCATATCTGGGCAGGGACCAATGGGGGCGGGGTCAGCCGGTTCAATCCCCAAACCCAAACTTTTACGAACTACCAGGTTCAGGAAGGAGTGGTTCGTGATATTTATGAAGATACTCGCGGCAATTTTTGGGTTGCGGAATATGGCGGCGGACTTAAATTATTGAACAGGAAAACCGGCAAAGTCTGGAATTTTTACGAGGGAGATCACGGTCTTCACAGCAACGTGATTTTAAGCCTTTATGAATCAAAAAAACATAAATTCTGGCTGGGAACCAAAGAGGCCGGCCTGAATTTATTTAATCGTGATAGTCTTAAATTTACGTCTTATACCAGGAAAGACGGGCTTCCGAGCAATCAGGTAAAAGGCATTCTTGGCGATGATCACGGTAATCTGTGGCTGAGTACAACCAACGGTATTTCTGAATTCAACCCACGAACAAAAAAAATCCGGAATTTTAACAAGGCTGATGGCCTGAAAGCCAAAGAGTTTAACACGCTGGCCTATTACAAAGATCGCAAGGGGTATATGTATTTTGGAAGCATTAATGGGTTTACGCGGTTTAATCCGGATAGCATAAAAATTAATAAATATGTCCATCCACTGGCGTTTACCGGGTTCAAAATTTTTAACAAAGCCGTTGCAGTCGGGAACAAATCACCCTTGAAAAAGCAGATTTCACAGGTGCATAAAATTGTGCTTCCACATACCGCTTCTGTGC
This sequence comes from Balneolaceae bacterium, assembly GCA_035638715.1. Classification (GTDB taxonomy): domain Bacteria; phylum Bacteroidota; class Rhodothermia; order Balneolales; family Balneolaceae; genus SMO-BIN1. The sequence continues at coordinate 2,567 of DASQZL010000336.1, read as the reverse complement.
TCACGTTCAAATATGCCTCTTTAAATTTTAGTCCTGTAAAGGGTGTTAAATATGCCTATAAACTGGAAGGATTCGATCAACATTGGAATTATGTGGGAAAAAAGCGAACAGCAACCTACACCAATTTGGATCCGGGCACTTATACTCTGCGGGTAAAAGCAGCTAATAATGACGGAGTTTGGAGTAAACATGGAATCGCGCTAAAGCTGGTTATTATTCCGCCTTTCTGGCAAACGACATGGTTTTATATCCTGTCCGGGCTTTTGACCATCGGAGTTATTATTGGCTTGTACAAGTTACGGGTGCGCAGTATCAGACGTCGGAATAAGCGTCTGAAAAAAGAAGTAGCCAGCCGAACGGAGGAACTGTACAGCAAAAATGAAGCTTTACAGGATGCTCTGAAAAATTTGCGTTCCATGCGAAGCGAATTGCTGGAGAAAGCTCACAAAGCAGGAATGGCTGATGTAGCTACGGGGGTGCTTCATAATGTGGGAAATATATTAACAAGTGTGAATATATCAACGTCTTTTATTAAAGAAACCATAGAGGATTCAAAAATATCTAATTTTAAAAAAGCGAATGCCTTGTTAAATGGACACAGGGATAATCTGGAAGATTTCTTATTGAATGACCCCCGGGGAGAAAAATTACTTGATTATTACGATAAACTTGAAGATGCATTGACTGAAGAATACAAACGAATTAAAAAACACAGTGAACGGCTGTCGCAAAAGATTCAACTGATTACAGATGTCATTGATGAGCAACAGGATTTTGCGAAGGTTAAGAGAATTAAGGAGCAGGTGCATCTTGAAAACATCGTTAGAGATATACTGAAATTACAATCGGCCAGTTTCGAGCGCCATGGACTGAGCATTATTAAGGATTTTGATGCAACTCCAAAAGTTACCGTCCAGAGAAGCAAGTTAATGCATATTTTGGTTAATCTGATTAAAAACGCCAGGGAGTCTATGTCGGATATGGATGAAAATGACAAAAAAATTATCATTCGTACCTTTCAGGATGAAGATCATATCTGTATCTCGATCAATGATAACGGCAGTGGTATTCCGGAAGGCAAAATTGATAAAATTTTTAATGCCGGCTTCACAACAAAAAGGGAAGGTCATGGTTATGGGCTGCATACCTGTGCCAATTATATGAAAGAGATGGGAGGATATATCACGGTAAGCAATGACGGTCCGTTACAGGGGGCTCATTTTAGGTTATGTTTTGAGAGAGATGCTTCGCCTAAAGAAGAGCGTTAAAACCAATTTATGGTTAGTTGCACCTTTAAGTAATTTTCATCCCGCCTGTATTTAGTTTTTCAATCAGTGTTTATGCATATTTTTAGCTTAATCAACGTAATATTTTTTTACGTTTGGCTTGAAATTTTACGCCGTCCGGAGCAAAATTTTTTCCATGTAATATTTCCATAGGAATTGCCGGGACACAAATTAAAACCTGTTCTGAAAATATCATACAGCTCGCCTTCGATAGGCTTTGATTTTATGTTGATGTGTCCTTTATCAAATGTTTTCAGATAGATACGCATCATCTTTACTATATTGAGTATTTGCGGCCCACCTGTATCGGGTAATCGACCTTTGGGGCCCTCTTTGGCTAATTTTACCAGCTGGCTGGCAACCTCACTGATATCGATAGATTGAAATTGCAGGCCTTCAGGAACAACAATAGAAGACGAATTTTCTTTCTTAAATGACTGAATAAGAGAAAATACCAAATTATGAAATTGAGTCGTCCTCAAAATAGACCAGGGAATACCGGATTTTTTTATCAATTTTTCAGCTTCAGACTTCGCCGAATAGTAGGCATAATGACTTTTGTCAATACCCACGATTGAAATATAGATGAAATGTTGTACCTGATTCTTTTTCGCGGCCTTGATCAAATTTTCGGTACCTTTAACATCCACATGCCAGGGAGCTTTCGGATTACTGGCGCAATGAATAATTATTTTAGCGTTTTCAGTTGCTTTATGCAACCCGGAGCCTGTTGCCAAATCTCCCCTGTATAAAGTAATTTCAGAAGGTAAGAGAGGAGCTTTCCGAGAGCTCAAGACGCTGACGTCCCGTTTTTGGTAAGCTAATTGCTCGACCACTTCCTTGCCCAAAGTGCCCGTTCCCCCAGTTACCAGTATATTATTCATAAATTTTGTAGCTAAACTTAGCGCTATAGTGAGGATTATACTATTATGCCCGGCACGTTTACTGGCATAACTGCCATAATCGCAAAATATTTTAAGAATTAAAATATTTTTTTGATTTAATCCGTTATTTCCAGTGGATTTTGGGGTGAATATTTAAAATTTTAAGAAAAATATTAATTAACAGGCCATTTCTTATGCCACACATTACCCTTAACAATAAGTTGCCCGGAATTGCCGCTCTCCTGAAAGATTTCCCTGAAACTGCAAAGCCGATGCTCGAATTAGCACAAATCCTTTTGCGGGGCGATTCCACCCTCTCGGAGGGTGAACGTGAATTAATAGCCACCTATGTCTCTTCCCGGAATGGTTGCGACTACTGTCAATATACCCATGGCGC
>DASQZL010000335.1:0-8330 GCA_035638715.1 Balneolaceae bacterium | reverse complement strand
GACGATTCGTTTAAAAACATAACGATTGAAGAGTTGGTAGCTTTTTTCCAGCATCCTTCCAAATATTTGCTTCAGCAGCGGCTTGGCGTTTATCTCCAGGATGATAGCGTGCTGGATCAGGATCAGGAATCATTCAAGTTAGATAAGCTTGAAGAATATCAAATGGGGCAGCAATTGCTCGAACGGTTTCTTGAAAAACAGTCTCTGGAGTCTTATCAGCAAATAGCTGAAGCAAAAAATTTACTCCCCGATGGATGGCCGGGTCAGAAAGTAATGAATAATCAAGTTAATGAAGTGCAAAGGTTTGGAAGTTTTATTAAAAGTAATTTCGATCAGGAGGAATTGGAAACGCAACCAATTGATTTCAGCATAAATGGTTTTCATCTGGGAGGAAGGCTCAACGATATTTACGAGAAAGAGCAGCTCTTTTATCGGTTTGGCAGAAAACGTCCCAAAGATTTAGTTGCGCTTTGGATCAGGCATGTATGTTTTCAAATGATAAAACCTGATGATCACCCCGGTTACAGTCGTCTTATCACACTTGAGAATAATAATGATATACGGTTTTCAGTGTTATCACCCGTAATGGAGGCAGAAGAAATTCTTGAAAACCTTTTAAACTTGTACTGGTCAGGGATGAAAAAAAATCTGATTTTTTTCCCGGAAACATCCTACACTTTCGCCCGGGAAATAATCTGGAAAGGGAAGTCTGAAGATGAGGCCGTGAAATATGCTAAAAAGAAATGGCTGTCTAATTACCGGCCCTACTATTGTGAGGGGAATGATCCTTATAATAAGTATTTGATAAAAGATGGTAACCCTTTGGAGAACAAAGAATTATATGATATACTTAAGAATCTGTCGATTCGATTTTGGAAGCCTTTTTTCGAAGTATTCAGCGATGAAAAGGGAGGTGCGTTATGAGATCATTTGATCCGTTTGAAGTTGCTTTTAATGGCATCCATCTTATTGAGGCCAGTGCCGGCACGGGTAAAACATACAATATAGCCTCACTCTACGTAAGAGCTATAATAGAGACGGGTATGTCGGTGGATGAAATCCTGGTCGTCACGTACACGGAAGCGGCCACGAAGGAATTACGCGACCGGCTGATGAAGCGGCTGCGTGAATCAATCCGTGTACTTGATGGGGCGAAGGTAGATGAAAAGATAGGTGAAGAGGATTCATTTCTGAATGAACTTCCGAAACATGTTGAACGTCCGCAGAAGGCGATTCAAAGACTGAAATCAGCCGTGCGATCGTTTGATGAAGCAGCGGTCTATACAATTCATGGATTTTGTCATCATACACTGCAGGAGTATGCGTTCGAAAGCGGCGGTCCATTTAATGCGGAGCTCATTGGCGATGATCGTGAAATCGTGGAAGAACTGATTGCAGATTACTGGCGTCAATGGGTCCAACAGGCGACAGAAGATCAGCTTAAACGACCGTTGCTTCAGTTGCTGCTTAACAAAGGATTCAACCCGCAAGAACTGGCAGACTCGCTGGCTGATTTTGTGGGTAAGCCCTATCTGAAGGTTTCTCCCCAAAATAGTACCAGTGATCAACTGGAAAAAAAGTTGGCAAAATTAACGGAATTATACGCTCAGCTAAAGCAGGAATGGGAAGCCAGCCGTGATGAAATTTTTCGGCTTCTCGATGCCGGCCATCTCAGCTATTATTCTACCAATTGGCTTAACGGATGGATGGGAAAGATGGATAAATGGTTGCAGGCAGAGGTGGCGCCCATAAGGCATTTTGATAAATTCGAACGATTTTCACAGGCCTACATTGATGATAATCTGAAAAAATCGAGAATAAAAGAGGGTATCACCCCTCCACAGCATCCTTTTTTTCAATTAATTGATGATTATGAAGCCGTGGCCCGGTCGCTGCAAAACTTTGATGTAAAGTTTAAATGCGATTTGTTTAACTACCTGCTTGAAAAAACGGACGAAAAAAAGGCTGAATTGCAGGTCTACTCGTATGATGATCTCCTCACCCGTCTAAAGCAGGCACTCTTTCATCCGGAAAGAGGACAAAAAATTCGTGAGCATGTGCGACGGGCTTATCCGCTTGCACTGGTCGATGAGTTTCAGGACACGGATCCCATTCAGTATCAAATTTTCAAGGCCATTTATGAGGAGGCATCCGTGGCCGGCTTATTTATGATCGGCGATCCCAAACAATCGATATACAGTTTTCGCGAGGCGGATGTTTTCGCTTATTTGACTGCACGCGATAAAGCCCCTCCGCAAAATATTTATAATCTCGGGCGGAATTACCGGTCTGTCCCCTCACTTATTGATGGTATCAACGCACTGTTCAGTTATCAGGAAAATCCATTTATTTTGTCTGATATTTCTTATCAGCCGGTTCAGGCCGGGCGAAGCGGTCAAAACGAATTGGAGGTCGGCGGCCGACAGGCTGAGCCGCTGGAGATAAGAGCACTTCAGTTTGCGGGTGACGAAGGGCCGGTCAAAAAAGAGACCGCCAAAAGTCGCAGTGCAAAAGATGCTGCCGTGCAAATAAAAAAATTACTCCTTGAAGCTCAAAATGGTTCAGCGAAAATAGGGGATCGAGCAGTTCAGGCCCGGGATATTGCCGTACTGGTGCGCTCTCACCGGCAGGCTGATGTCGTGAGTGCCGCTCTCAGGGAGTGTGGCATCAAAAGCGTAAAACACAGCCGCGAAAGCGTGTTTAAAACCGGGGAAGCCGAAGAACTGTATCGCGTGCTTAAGGCGGTAGCTGAACCCGGCAACGAACAGTTAATTATTGCCGCCCTCTCAACACCCATCTTTGGCTATTCAGTGAATGAACTTTACACCCTGCATGAAAATGAGAGAAAATGGGTTGAAAAAATTGAACAGTTCGCGGAGTGGCACGATATGTGGCAAAATAAAGATTTTGCCTACTTTTTCCGGAGAATGATGCAGCAGGAAAAAATTGCCGAAAAAGTGATGAAAGGCCGGGAGGGAGAGCGAAAACTCACGAATCTGATTCATCTTTCAGAACTTATTCAGCAGGAGCAGCAAAAAGCCAAAAAAACAGGCATGCGCTCGTTGCTTAAATGGCTGTTGAAAAAACGCAACGAGGAGGAAAAAGAGGTTGAAGCGGAGCAGCTCAGGCTCGAAAGTGATGAAAACCTGGTCAGTGTGGTAACGATGCATCACAGCAAGGGATTGGAATATCCCATTGTTTTTTGTCCCTTTTTATGGGATAGCCCAAGACGGAGTGACGGAGGGGCACCCCTCGTCTATCACGACCCGGCAGATGAATATCAGGCGATTCTTGACTTAAACAACAGGAATGATACGAACCGGGAGCAAAAACGGCTGCTGAAGGCCAAAGAAGAGCTGGCCGAAAGTGTGCGACTGGCTTATGTGGCTATTACCCGCGCAAAGTACAAGTGTGTTATTGGCTGGGTCCATGCGGGAAAAATCGCACAGTCACCCCTCGGGTGTTTGCTGCTTCATAACCAGCAAGTAATAGCCAGCCTTGAGAGCTCCATTTTTTCTGATCGCAATTTTAAAGCTGATGTATTATCTATGTTTCAGGATTCCCTTGCCGGACTCGCGGAACACCCGTCCATTTCGGTGCCGGAAATCAATCAGTTGGATGAGATGCCGGATGCGCCGCTCAAGTCATCAGAGAAATCAAAATTGCAGGCTCGTTCATTCCATCGTTCGGAGCCGCTGGCAAAAGGATCGGGAATGGCCAGTTTTTCATCACTTACACGCGGCGAACATCAGGACATTGAGATGGATTATTATAATTATTACGATGAGTTTTTCAGCGATAGTCAAGTTATTGAGTCATCAAGCGGATTGTCGGTTTTTAGTTTTCCGAAAGGACCGAAGCCGGGCACGGCGATCCATCATATTTTTGAAGAGATCGACTTTCGTGATGATGAAAATTGGGATGAAGTTATCAGAAATCACTTGCGCAGACAAGATTTGAACGAACATTGGTTACCGGTTGTACGGCAGATGCTTGCCCGAACGGTTGAAAAATCACTCTCCGCCGGTGAGCCGGATTTGCATTTGTCGGCTGTGGAACCGGATCGGATGGTTGCTGAAATGGAATTCTATTTCACCATAGGTCACAGCGAACTGCACGACCTGCTTTCAATTATCCGTCCGAATGAGCCTCTGCCGGATACCCAGCATGGATTTGCCGATGAAGGATTTTTAAAAGGATTTATCGATTTGACATTCGAATTTAACGGGCAGTTTTATATTATCGATTATAAGACGAATCATCTTGGCAATTCCATTGCAGATTATGATACCGAGAATATCAGTCACGAAATGACAGAAAAATTGTATGATTTGCAGTACCATTTGTATTTAGTTGCGTTGCACCGGTTTTTAAAGAAGAGAATTTCAGATTATCAATACCGGTCGCACATGGGCGGGGTGATGTATTTATTTATTCGAGGTATGAATGATGACGGCCGGGAAGGCATCTATTTCGACAGACCAGAAGCCGGGTTAATAAACGAAATGGACGAATATCTTAGTCGGACGACCGCATGAAAACAAACGTATTAGACAAATTAAGCGATCTGCAGGATGAAGGTGCGGTTACGGCTATTGACGTAGAATTTTGCCGGTTTTTGAAAAATGTTGACGATCAGATCAATGAGGTGATTTTACTGGCTGCCTGTCTAACCAGTCGTGCTTACCGTGAAGGCAATGTCTGCATGGATCTGACGAATTATAGCGGACAAAAAATATTTAGAGAATTCGGAAAAAATATTTCTTTGCCGGTTCCGGATTTGCAGGCGTGGAAGAAGGCTCTGCAGCAAAGTTCCGTCGTGGGGCGACCGGGCGATTTTACTCCTTTAATTTTGGATGATGCCGATCGCCTTTATATGCAAAAACTTTGGCAGCATGAGCAGAATTTAGCCCGGCGTATTCTGGAAAAAACATCGCAGGAGGCCCCTGAAATAAACGCTGATGTTCTGAAGGATGGGCTCGCACGGTTATTTGAAGAGCAGGATGGCATCGACTGGCAAAAAATAGCCGTCGTTGCGGCCGTCAACCAATTGTTTACCGTAATATCCGGCGGTCCGGGAACGGGCAAAACCACCACGATCATACGGTTGCTTATCCTGTTGCTCGAACAGGGGAGACAGCGCGGAACCCTGCCGGCAATTGCTTTGGCTGCACCCACCGGTAAAGCAGCAGCACGAATGGAAACATCCATTCAGGAAGCGAAATCAGCTATTTCAACCAGCCAAAAAATCAGGGAGGCATTGCCGGTTGAAGCGGTAACGATCCACCAGTTACTTGGTGCAGGGCGGCACAGCCGTCGTTTTCGTTTTAATGAGGATAACCCTCTGCCGTATGACTGTATAATTATTGATGAGGTCTCCATGGTGGACCAAATGTTGATGAGCCGGCTGTTGGATGCGGTGGATACGAAAACGCGCCTTGTACTGCTTGGCGATAAGGATCAACTGGCATCGGTAGAGGCAGGATCGGTGCTCGGAGATATTTGCGGGATGCAGACTTCCAATACTTTTTCCGAGACAATGCGCGATTGTCTTGGAGAATTGGATATTCATCTACCGGATAAGTACATCGATACCCCGCATCCTTTGACTGATCATATCATTCTGCTTAAGAAAAATTATCGATTTGGAGATGACAGTGGCATCGCTCGTCTTGCCGCCGCAGTTAATGCCGGCCGGGGCGATGAGGCGTGGGATTTGCTCCATGATGATCATTTTTCAGACATCAGTCTTAAAATTATTCGTGATTATGAATCTTTTGAGCAAATACTCGCAGATAATCTTCTTAAACAATTTTCTACCGTTCAATCAGTCGATACCCCCGCAGAAAAATTGCGACGCTATCGCCGGTTCAAGATTTTAGCGGCCCATCGCGTTGGACCGTGGGGGACGGAAATTATCAATAATCGGATGGAAGATTTATTACGCCGGCGTGCTCTTATTTCACCCTACGAAACATGGTATGAAGGCCGGCCGGTAGTCATCAACAGGAATGATCATTCGCTGGGCCTCAGCAACGGGGATCTGGGAGTATGCATACAAAGTGAAGATGAGAGGCTAAAAGTTTATATCGCCAGGGATGACGAGGCCGCGCTAATTGCTCCTTCACGGCTGCCTGATTTCGATCCGGCTTTTGCATTGACTGTTCATAAAAGCCAGGGATCAGAATTTGACAGAGTGCTTTTAGTACTGCCGGAAGCATCATCAAAATTATTGAGCCGGGAGCTGATTTATACGGCAGTCAGCCGGGCACGTGCGCAGGTAACAATTGTCAGCAGCGAAAAAGCTTTTAAAAAAGCTGTGCAGCACGGACTCGTCCGGCACTCCGGATTGCAGGATAAGTTGTGGCAGAAGAATTAGCAGGACCTGCAAATAATTAATGAAATCGAAGGGAGACCGGGAATTAAAAAACGGTACAAAAATACATAATACTAAGGGAGGATTCCTTACCGGATAGTTATCAAAAATTTACTACTAAGGAAATAGTTTACTTTATTTTATGCACAATAGTCGTAATCGGCATGGTGCAATCATCTCAGATATACGTCTAAAAATGCATAATAAGCTACTATTATTCCTTGACCTATGGAAATTTTGAAATAAAATACAGGACGGGCGGTTGATAAAGACAACTTTAATCTGAATAAAACACGTATTATGAAAATATCTTCCATACGAAATATTTTTATTGTTCTCATTCTGTGTCTTGTAGGAGTATCCTGTAAGGATAATTCTACAGGTGCTAATAATTCGAGAAAAGCCACTTTTCAGGGTAAAGTGGAGTCGGGCAGTAGCAGCAGTTCTGTTAAATCGCCCGGTCAGGCGCGGAATGTGCCCTCATCCGCTCAATCGACAAGCGGTGTTGACGGGGCTGTAGTGATGGCAGCTACCGTTCAAAGCAATGGAAAGCTGAAAACGATCGGTAGTAGTAAGGCGACGACCGATGCTCAAGGGAATTATACATTAAAGGTTAATGTATCGGGCGTAAATGCGAGTGAGAGAAACAAGATTGTCATTGTCGCTAAAAATAGTAGCGGTCAAATAAACAAAGCCTTCGTGGCCTCTAAAGTCAAAAATGGAAGTACTTTTACCGTTCAGCCCATACGGAATCAATCATCAGCGCAGGTTGAAGTTTATCAAAGTGCGGTTGCCAATGGCAACGCGGATGAAGTGAGTAAAGCTGAGATTGAAGTCACCGTTCGGGGCAGCGTTGCGGCCGACATTGAGAACAATACCCAGTATGCAACTAATGTTGCTGCAGCCTTGGCATCATCGGTTAAGGCAAAAGCAAAATTTTATGCGCAAAATGGTATCAATATGAGCAGTAAAAAGCTCCAGGCGATCGCTAAAGCTGAGGAGAAAGCCGAGGTTAAGCTGCAAGGTAAATTAAATTCAGCGACAAGTGTAAGTGAAAAGCAAACAGCCTTTAACACATTTTTAAAAAGTGTAGCAAAAGCTGAGATTAATGCTGGCGTAAAAGCATGGGCTGCAGCCGAGTCGGATGAACTTGCAGCTCGTATGATACTTCAGAACAGCACAAGTCTTTCCACAAGTGCGCAAAACGCACTTCGCCAGCATGCCTATTTTTATGCTGCCGTAGCCATAGATGCAGCTGCCCAGGCTCAGGCCAAAGCAGCGGGGGCCTCGAGCAGTACAATTAACGCAATAGCTAATGCCGGCAATACGCTGCAAACAACTATTAAAAATTCATCCAGTGCCACACAAAAAGCGGTTGCCAGCGCTTATGCCCAATTCAATGATAGCGTTGAGACTGCCATCAAAAATGACAGCTCCCTTAACGGCAGTGCTTTTGCGACCGTGAATACCTCGATCGGCGCCTCCGGTGGGCTGAAAAGTACTTTTGAATCGAAAATAAGTGCTTCCAGTGATGTGAGTTCAATGATTCAGGCTTATTCTGATTTTACCTCGAGTGTCAAATCAATGGTTCAATCGAATTTTACAAGCGCAGGGAGCAGCAAGGTCATGGCATACACCCGCCTTCTGGTGTTAATTAACCTTGCATCTTAATTTTAAATAATAGATATTAAATCCTTTTTGAAAATCGACCTTAAAAAGGTTATAATTTAATTTCGGAGTACTATCTTTAGTAAAGTGGTCTTTTCGGAGTCTTCCGATATTTCTAAAAAGGATTCAAAATTTTTTAAATTAATTGGGAACAAATGAAAAAGAAATTCGTTAATATAAACACATTATGATTTTGCTAAATTAATCTGTATGATGTAGTTGTACCCCGAAAAAGCCAACGTATAAGGAGAAGACGGTTGATAGCCGTCTTTTCCTATTTTATAGA
>DASQZL010000334.1:0-6231 GCA_035638715.1 Balneolaceae bacterium | reverse complement strand
CCCTGCTGTCGATCTTCAGTAAATTAGATGATGGAATTTCTATACGCAAATCTGAGCTTCCTTTTCCTACCGTGATGCTGAAATTTTTTATTCTGACTGATCGAATTAGAACCGCTCAATAATTATGGAAACTCAAATATTAAATTTATATTTACTTCAATCTAATTCATATTTTGAATGACACAAGACGAGTTGATAAAAGAGCTTGATTTCCCGGATTATTTTCCCGGTCAGGAAGACTCACAGCGTTATTACCGCTTTCTTCAGCAAGTATGTCGCGATAATCAAGTACATCAGATAACGTTGTCATTTCCCATTCCCGAGGAAGACCCCCTCTGTTGGTTTTCACGTTACAAATCACAATATGCATTTAATTATTACTGGGAAAGCCCGGCTGATGAAGAAGCTGTTGCAGCTTTAGGTTCTGTTCGCGAGTTATCGAGCAGAGGTACGGAGCGATTTCGTACGATTGAAACATCCTTGTCAAAGGCAAAATCTGAGAATAAATCGTACGATTTTTTTCCGGGCGATGCTCCTTCAATGCCCTTCTGGGTAGGCGGTTTTTCATTTTTTAATGAACTAAAAAAAACTACCTGGAAAGGATTTAAGCCCGCCTATTTCACGCTTCCGGAATTATCATTTATCAAAAAAAACGGGAATACAACAGCTTGTATCACACTGTCTATGGATAGTAAATTTATTCCTGAAACGCTACACGACAGGATAATTGAAAAAATATCATCATTTCCTTTAAACAAAAAAGGCGAAAAAGCTTATTCATTCAAATCAGATAGTCATAAAAACCAGATACACAAACTCACGTCGGAAGAAGAGCTCCAACAGTGGATCGAGTCTGTGAAAAAGATCAAAAATAAAATAAACCGTAAGGAAGTAGAGAAGATCGTGTTGGCCCGCCAGCTTCAGATCCGCATCGCTGACAATTTTGAGGCTTCCGAAGCCCTTCATTCTCTTCGATCAACGTATCCTGGTTGTACAACCTTTCTGATTAAAAATGAGGCTTCGGGAACATTTATGGGAAGCAGCCCGGAACAACTGCTATCTGTAAATGGTGAAACGATCAAAACAGATGCGCTGGCCGGAAGTATCGGCCGCGGCAAAAACGATTTCCAGGATAAGTATCTTGAGTCAAAACTTTTTGGGAGCACTAAAAACCAAAAAGAACACTCGTATGTCGTGCAATCAATTAAAAAATCGCTCTCGCCGTTTCTTAATACCTTGCAAAGTGCCGGCCGGCCCATGTTAAAAAAATTGCTGAACGTTCAACATTTGTACACCCCTATCAAAGGTAAAATTAAAAATCATACCACCCCTTTTACGCTTTTGGAACATCTGCATCCCACCCCCGCCATGGGAGGCACTCCGCGTGATGAGGCCCTTTCCTATATTCGTAAAAATGAACGATTTGAACGCGGATGGTTTGCCAGTCCCATTGGCTGGATCACTACGGACGGGCAGGCCCGTTTTAATGTGGCCATCCGTAGCGGATTGATTAAAGAACAAACGGCCCGACTTTTTGCAGGGTGTGGCATCGTTGAAGATTCCAATCCTGAGGACGAATGGGACGAAACAAATCTTAAATTTAAACCCATGTTATCAGCGCTTCGTTATGAGTAGTAGCGATGCAGGAAATAAAGCATTTTACTGGGCAGCCTTTTTTTTGCAGGTTCTCAAACAACAGGGACCGGAGCATATCATCATATCTCCAGGCTCCCGGTCTACCCCTTTAATAATGGCTGCCGCCGCATCTGAGGATCTTTGCAAGCATGTTGTTCTTGATGAGCGCTCGGCCGCTTACATGGCTTTAGGCATAGGAAAAAGTACAAATAATCCCCCCGTACTTATTTGTACATCGGGTACGGCGGTGGCAAATTATTTTCCGGCCGTCATCGAAGCGCGGTCGGGCGGCGTTCCCCTCCTTTTGCTGACGGCAGATCGTCCGCCCCACCTGCATCATTCCGGCGCCAACCAATCCATTGATCAACAAAAAATATACGGGCAATACCCGGTTTTTTTTCACGATGTTGGCGAGCCCTCAATAGATAAAAAAGGATTGGAAAGTCTGCAGCGACTGGCGGCCCAATCGGTACATCACGCAAAATCGCAGGGCGGACCTGTTCACATAAATTTTCCCTTCCGCAAACCGTTAGAGCCGGATAAAGAATATATTGAAAGTTTTAAACAGGATATTCAACCTTTTGAACTAAAAAATAAACATGCATTTTCCAGCGGAAAAGAAGAAGAATTCAGCTTTCAACCGCATATTTCATCGACCGTCAAAAATGCTGAAAATCCATTAATTGTAATTGGTCAATTGGCTGCAAAAACAAATCTCCAGCCTATTTTTGACCTTGCCCGTCAGTTATCCGCCCCCGTTTTAAGTGAGCAGGGAGTTATTGATTCAAAATTTGCAATTCAGGGTTTCGATGGCTTTTTACGGAATCCCGTGAACAGGAGGAACCTAAAACCGGACGTCATTTTTCGATTTGGTTGCCAGCCGGCAAGTAAAAGTTTATTGCAGGCGCTGGCTTCATGGACTCCCGAAGCTCATATATATTTATCTGACTCAGGCGAATGGACGGATGTCGAAAATGCAACAACTGATTTTATTGACTGGAATGGAGAATGTTTTGATAATATAGATTGTTTAAATTTATCAGACAGATGGTTAAAAAAATGGAAAAAAACGGAACAAAATTATTTTGAGAGAGCTTCGAAAACATTTACGAACCAAGAAACCTTAACAGACGGACATATATATCATCACATAGCGCCGATGATACCCGAATCGTGGACGGTCTTTGTGTCCAATTCTTTTCCGGCCCGCGACCATTCCATGTTTGGTCAATGGAGAGAAAATAAAGTGTTTACGAATCGGGGAGCCAGTGGCATTGATGGCATCACCTCAACGGCCATGGGAGTGAATATCGGTTCAGGGCAGGCGGGTATTTTATTTACGGGTGATCTTGCTTTCCTGCATGATTTAAATGCCCTGCTTAACCACAAAAAGCTGGTCTCCACGCTGGTTATTGTTGTAATTAATAATCAAGGGGGCTCGATATTCCGAATGTTGCCGATAGCCGAGCATCAAAAATATTTTAATCCTTATTTTGAGACGCCACAGGAAGTAAATATTTCGAGACTTGCGCAGAGTTTTGAAATTCACAGGAAGACAATTAATACTATTGATCAGCTTGAAAAATTTAATCTTAAAGATTTTGTTCTAAAATCTGAACAGAATCTTCACCTAATTGAGTGCGTAACCGATCCTGAAGCATCCATGCGGGTACGAAAAAATTTATGGGAAGCCAGTTATGAAAGTTAGAGTAAATGGAATCAATTATTTTTTGGAACATGATGAAATTGATCCGGATAAGCCAGTTGTTATACTTTTACATGGATTCATGGGCAGTGGGAGTGGATTTCAACTCCTCCTTCCCTATCTTGAACCATTTTGCAACACCGTAACCATTGATCTGCTGGGACACGGTTTAACCGATGGAGCAGAAACTTCTGATCGATTCTCTATTAGCCGGCAGATAAAAGATATTCATCAAATTATTACCGATATTTTTCAATTCAAACCCTTTCTATATGGATATAGTATGGGTGGACGTATTGCGCTTCGATGTGCGCTTGCTCATCCTGAATGCTTACACGGGCTTATTCTTGAAAGCACTCATTACGGATTGGAGGAGAAGAGTGAGATCAGTGAACGCAAACGTATTGATGAACAACGTGCTCAAGCGATAGAAAAAGATTTTGACAAATTCGTTAATAGATGGCAAACATTACCCTTATTTAGACATAAATCTTCACAGTCTCCTGGTAAACCGGATCCTTATGAAGATATTCAACATCAGCAAAATCCGAATCAAATGGCAAAAAGTCTTCGGGGCTGTGGTGCAGCTCAAATGTCTTCGGTAAAGAAGAAGCTTAAATCATTAACAATTCCCGTATTACTTATTGCCGGAGAGGCAGATTCAAAATACGTCAAGATTTCCCGTAAAATGCATCAAAAATTACCTAAAAGTTATCTGTCTGTCATTCCTGGTGCCGGGCACCGAGTTCATGTTGAACAGCCGCAAAAATTGGCGACCTCTATAGAAAAATTTTTAATGAAGAATGATTGATTTTAAATATTTTAGCTTTTCATAATAATTTGTTAAATGTGCTTTGCTGAGAAGAGGCTAAACTTACAATACGGGAAACTGACTATATCAGGGCTTTGAAAAAACCACCTATTTATGTCATCCTATGTTTGGAAGAGTTGTCCAAATGATAGATTTTGAACTATATTAAGGGCATTTTGGGGTTTATCAAAACCTTCTTTATACAACTAACGAGCAATAACCTTTCAATCAAACAGCCATTGTCATGAGTATTCATTGGAAAACTGTTGAACAGTTTAAAGACATTACTTTTAAAAAAGCCGACGGCGTGGCGCGAATTGCCATCAACCGGCCGGAAATTCGGAATGCTTTTCGTCCCGAAACCTTATTCGAATTACAAAAAGCATTTTTAAATGCTCGTGAAGATTCAAATATCGGTGTCATACTATTAACCGGCGAAGGGCCTTCTCCCAAAGATGGAAAGTGGGCATTTTGCTCGGGTGGTGACCAAAAAGTACGTGGCAAGGGCGGGTATAAAGATGAAAAAGGAACACCTCGTTTAAATGTGTTGGATTTGCAACGTCTCATTCGTTTCATGGGCAAAGTCGTGATTGCCGTGGTTCCCGGCTGGGCAGTCGGCGGTGGACACAGCCTGCACGTGGTATGTGATCTCACCATTGCCAGCAAAGAACATGCAATCTTCAAACAGACAGATGCCGATGTGGCCAGTTTTGACGGTGGATTCGGCTCGGCTCTGCTGGCCCGGCAGGTCGGCCAAAAAAAGGCCCGCGAAATTTTCTTTCTCGGCCGTAATTACTCCGCCCGGGAAGCCTTCGAAATGGGCATGGTTAACAAGGTGGTTCCGCATGATGAGCTGGAAGAAACCGCTTTCCAGTGGGCACAGGAAATACTGCAAAAAAGTCCGACGGCAATCAGGATGATTAAATATGCCTTCAACCTGGTGGATGATGGCATGGTGGGTCAGCAGATCTTTTCGGGTGAAGCTACACGCCTTGCTTATATGACGGATGAAGCCCAAGAGGGCCGCGACGCTTTTCTTGAAAAACGAGAACCCGACTGGGATGATTTTCCAAGAATCGGATAAAGTTAACTTGACAGGTAACTACCGTTAATCTACGTCTTAAGTACCGGAAATTCACTCACCCGCAGCACACTGCTCCCGTAGGGAATGAGCTCAAGCTGCTCGGTGGGATGATCCGAATGCACCGGACTGGGCGGCAACGGGCCGGAGACGGACATATAGGGCTGCCACTGCGAAAGTTTCCTTCCTTTAGCCTTCAGTTTGATCGGCGCATCTTTTACCGACCAAGGATATCCTTTTTTCGAAGGCCTGGCAACCTCGAATGACTGCTCCGGATTTTTTTGGTCAACCATAAGCCCGTAATTCCAGTCGCCCTGAGGCTGGACTTCCCAAATCGGCACGCTGTATTCTTCGCCTATTTTATTCCATTTGCCGGGAACATGAAGAGCGTAAAGCAGCGGGCCGCGCTCGATGGAAACGGCATTTTCTTTCCACCGATTGGTTCTGATATGCATTGGCAAGTGTAGGTGAACCTCATCGCCATTTTTCCACCGGCGATCAATTTTCACCATCTGGCCGCTTTCCGGGGCACGGACCGTATGTCCGTTTACCATAATTTTGGCTCCTTTTGTCCAGCCGGGAATACGCAGATGAAATGGAAATTCCGTGGAATGAGGCAGCGAAAATTCAAATTGAATATCTTCCTCAAATGGGTAATTGGTCTGCTGATTTATCGTGAGGGGCACGCCATCAGCCACTTTGGCATTGACCTTGCTGGGACCGTAAAACATAGCCGCAATTCCGCCATCAGCAGAAGCCATGTATAAATTATTCATGTACTTGGGCCAGCCCTGGTGCATATTCACCGTACAGCATGGATAGCCGGTCGTCAGACCAAAACAACTGGCATCATTATATTTTGTGGTGTAATTGCGGTATCCCTTGCTAACGCGCACCTGGTTAACCGTTTGAAAATATTGGCGGGCCGACCATTCATCCGTCGCCTGGGTGGGCAGGGCATTCAGCGCAACCCGTTCAAGCTTGTCCATATACCGGACG
>DASQZL010000333.1:0-5477 GCA_035638715.1 Balneolaceae bacterium | reverse complement strand
GATGATCACCCCTCCCATTGTAGGGGTATGAGCCTTATCAAGATGCCGGTCAAGTCCGATATCCTCCCGAATTGTTTCACGTAGTTGCATTCTGCCCAGCCATTGAATAATACGATGACCGATCAACAGGCTTATTATCAGGGCCATCACAGCAGCGATTGCGCTGCGCGTAGTAATAAATTCAAAGGCACTAAAGCCGGGGGGATGATAGGTTTTTTCAAGCCAGCTGAAAAGTTCGTATAGCATTAGCATACCTCCGGTGATTTAAGATTTCCATTTCGGTTTGCCAATGCACGAACTGCTACCTCGCGATCGTCAAAGGGAAGCTGTTCGCCGTTTATTTCCTGATAGGTCTCATGGCCTTTCCCGGCGATAAGGATTATGGTATCCTCGTCCGCTTCGTTGATGGCCTGTTCAATAGCCTTCCGGCGATTGGTGATGCGTTGCACCTGATCCGGATGCCTGAACCCTTTCATTGCATCATCAATAATAGCATCAGGATCTTCACTTCGCGGATTATCGGAAGTGATGATTATCCGATCAGCATAATTTTCTGCTATTTCAGCCATCGCGGGTCTTTTTGTTTTGTCACGATCACCGCCACATCCAAAAATTACGAGCAACTTTTGTTTAGATTCTTTCAGCTTAAGGAGTGTTTCCAATACATTTTTGAGCGCAACCGGAGTATGAGCATAATCAACCAATACGAGCGGCTGATGGGCTTTATCTTCTATTTCAACGCGCTGTAATCGTCCTGAAGCGCCCGGCGCGCCTGTAATTGCATCCGCAATGTTTGTTGAATCAAAGCCCAAAGCTTGACAAATTAAATAAGTCTGAGCGATGTTATAGGCGTTGAATTTACCAACCAGCGGACTTTGAATAATCGTATCATCCACTTCAATGGTGAGCCCGTGATGACTACTTTTCAGAATACGGCAATTGATGGGACTCATATTTTCAAAGCCAAACAGCAATTTATGAGCCATACAATCGCGACTCATCAGCGGCGACCATTCATCATCATTGTTGATGACTGCTGTAGCCTGTGTTTTTAGTCCGTCAAACAACCGTTTTTTGCTGTTGGCATAAGCCTCCATGCTTGAGTGATAATCGAGATGGTCGTGGCTTAGATTCGTGAACGCTGCCACATTGAAGTCAATCCCGTCAACCCTTTGCTGGTCAAGCGCGTGTGATGATACTTCCATGATCAGGTGCGTGGATCCGGCTTCAACCATGCGCCGCATGTCGCGGGCCAGTTCAATAGGATCCGACGTGGTAAGCCGGCTGTCCAGCACTTTATCATCAATGCGTTTGGCAATAGTACCCAGCAAAGAAGACTTGGTCCCAAGTGATTGCAGCACCTGGTATGTCAGCGTGGCAACGGTAGTCTTGCCGTTGGTGCCCGTTATGCCCACAATGGTTAATTTTTCAGCGGGGTTGCCTTCAAATGCCTGTGCCAGGGGACCCATTAACGATCGCGTATCGTCTACAAGCAGACGGCAAACATTTTCATCAGATCGGACCTTCTTTTCACTTATAATAACGGCTGCGCCATTGTCAATAGCGTCGTCGATGAACGCATGCCCATCTACCCGCGTACCCTGCAGGGCAATGAAGACGCCATTTTCCTCAACCGCACGCGAATCGTGCGTAAGCGCACCGAGGTCATGGGGCTCCGGACCGGATACCTTAACGGGATTGCAAAGTGTTATAAGTTTTTTAAGGTCCACTTACTTTAGTTGAAGCGTTTAAGATTGTTATTCAATTTTTACTCACAAAAAGCAGCAATAATTAAAACGATTTAAACAGAGTTCTATTTGTTCGAGCTTGCTAAGGTTTTCAGCGAATGTTCCTTGCCGCGAATAGTAACGGATTGCCCTTTTTTCATTGAATCGCCGGGATGAGGATACTGTCTGTATACAGTACCAGAACCAATTATTTTAGCTTGAAATCCCTTTTCATTAATTAAACGAACCGCCTTACGCATACTCATTCCATCTACCTTGGGTATGACAGCATAATTTTTTGATGCTCCTGCCGTATCCTTTTTAGTCGGCGGGGATTCTTGCAGCGTGATTTTTTCACCTTTTTTCAGCACCGCTCCGGCGGCCGGCTTTTGTGCAATGATTTGTGAGCCCTTCCCTTTTGTCGTAAACGATAGTCGTTCGTTATGCAGCAGTGCCCTGGCCTCACTCACTTTCAGTCCTTTTAGGTCGGGTGCACGTGCCCAGACGGTGTCTTTGTGTTCATTATGGATAATTTTTTGTTCAATGCTGTTATCAAGTCCGGCAATGCGTTTAGCCGTATGATGAAACACCGGTCCGGCGACCCAGCCTCCAAATGGGGGCCATGTTTGTGGTTTATCCATCATAACCAAACAAAGATATTTTGGGTTATGGACTGGGAAAAAGCCAACGAACAACCCGCGGTAAATATGTCGATATCGGCCTTTAATCAGTTCCTGGGCCGTACCTGTTTTACCGGCTATGGTGAGGCCTTTGACCTGTGCTTTTTTTGCCGTGCCCGAATCAGAAACGACCCGCTCGAAAACAGGCTTGAGTTTCTTCATTGTACTTTTTTTGGCGACACGCCGCACTTTTACAGGCTTATGGCGCTTAACAACATTTCCCTCGGCATCAACAATTTTTTTAACTATATAGGGACGCATCATTATGCCATTATTTGCAAATGCAGCATAAGCCTGCGCCAGCTGTATAGGGGTAACCTGGACGCCATAACCAATTGCCATCCATGGCAATGTAACTTTTGTCCATTTGTACGGTTTCTTCAATTTGCCCCGGGCCTCATCAGGCAGGTCAATATTCGTAGGGGTTCCAAATCCCAAATTGCGTGCATATTGATAGAAAGTGTCATTTGAAAGACGCATGGCAATTTCAGAAGCTCCGATATTAGAAGACTCCTGAATAACTTCGGGAAAGGTAAGGGTGCCCAATGGCTTGTGATCGCGCATCCACTGCCCATGAATTTTAACTTCACCACTTTTGGGAGTATGGATTTTTTCGGTAAAGTTCACCTTGTGTTTTTCGACAGCGGCAATGGCTGTCACCAGTTTAAAGGTAGAGCCGGGTTCAACCATATCCGAAATCATGAAGTTACGGCGGTTGTCTTTAGATAAAGAGGAGGGGTTATTGGGATTGAATGTGGGATAGTTAGCCAACGCTTTAATGGCTCCCGTTTGTGGGTTCATCACAACCGCCGTACCAAAGTCTGATTTGGTGCGCTTGACCCCGGCTTTAAGTTCTTCTTGTAAAATGGCTTGAATATGGGTATCGATCGTGGTGTAAAGTGAATAGCCCTGCTTGGGTTGTTTTTTTGGAGCGCCAATATAAGCGGATATATTGCCATTCGGGTCACGCCGTACCTGCTGTTTTCCGTCAGTACCTTTAAGTTGCTTGTTATACTCTTTTTCAAGTCCGGTTTGCCCATTCATATTATAATTGACATAGCCAAGTGTATGGGCTGCGAGTGTACCAAAATTATACTTCCTGCGGTATTTTTCACCAAGTATGACAGCGCGATAGTTGAGTGTCTGCAGCGAATCATAAACGGCTACGGGAACATTGTTTCCAAGGACGACATACCGCGAGCGGGCCGGAGCTGAACGAATTTTGTGTCGGTAATAATAGGCACTTTGGGAAGTATGGTCTGCAAGTACCCCGCTTACAGTATTGATCTGTTTTTTTGTTATGCCCGGTAAATGTGGATCAATCGCCACTTTGTAAGCTACCGAATTTGTTGCCAGCAAGCTCCCTTTATCACCATATATATTCCCTCGTTTAGCCGGAATGGAAATCGTATCAATCGTCTGATCACTCCACAATTTTCGCAACTCCGAGCCTACCCAAAAATTGATGCGCAGCAGCTGTAGGGCAATAGCACATGGCACGAGCAATAAAAGCCCGAAGACCACGAACATGCGGTTTAATATGGATTCGCGATCTTTCATTGTGCCTTCACCCTGATGATTTTCTTAGCGGGACCTCCGTTGATGAAGCCCATTTTTTTAGCTTTTTTGGTAATCTCCGTAGGGCCTGTCATCCGGTCGTATTTCATACGGTATTTTGCATGCCGCCGTTTTGCTTGTTTATATTGTTGCTGCATTTTTTGTACGTCGTTCAATAATCTTTTCGTAGCGAAAACATGATTGAGATACAGGATGCCGAGGCCACCTATCACTAAAATTCCCACAATGACTTTCCATGGAGCAATGCGAAAAAAAGGTAGTTTGCGACCCTTTTCAGAGCTCCGTCGCCCGTGATTTTTTTGATTCGCATTGCCTCCACTTCCGGATGTCCGCTTTTTGTTGCGTTTGGATTTGCGGCGGTTCTTCTTGGCATCCTTTTTCTGTAAGGGAGATTTTACCAGCATATTACACCTCCTTGATTTTTTCTGCGACGCGCATTTTGGCACTCCTTGCCGCAGAATTCTTTTCTATTTCATCTTCTGAAGGTCTGATAATACCATTGGAAAGGGAACGTATAGGCGAAATTTCGTGTCCGTAAAAATCTTTTTTTACCTGTCCGGTATGATTTCCGGCTTTAAAAAAGCGTTTTACGATGCGATCTTCCAGCGAGTGATAGGAAATTGCTACAAAATGCCCTCCGATTTCCATTATTTCCAGCCCCTGTTCCAGTACCGCACGCAGCATATCGAGTTCACCATTCACTGCAATGCGGATACCCTGAAAGACCCGGGCTACACTTTTAATTTGATGCGGTCCATGCACGACCGATTCAATAACTTTTCGCAGTTGCATCGTGGTTTCAATGGGCCGTTCATTGATGATAGCATCAGCAATTTGGCGACTTAATTTCTCTTCACCATAATGGAAAATTACATCCCGTAAATCCTCATACGAATAATTATTTACAATCTGGTAGGCTGTAAGGCCTCGCAGGTTGCCCATCCGCATGTCCAGCGGCCCGTCTTTCTGAAAACTGAACCCGCGTTCCGATTCTTTGATCTGGTGGGTCGATACGCCGAGGTCCAGCAGAATTCCGGAAATTTTTCCGTGTAATTCCGGGGGGACAAGACGTGAAAGGTAGCCAAAATTACCTTTGATGGTCGAAAAACGAGGATCCGTACCAATATTTGAACGAGCCGCTGCCAGGGCTTCATCATCTTGGTCAATACCGATAAGCCGGCCATTCTTGTTGAGGCGAGATAGTATTTCCGCGGCATGGCCACCACCGCCAAGTGTGGCATCAATATAGATACCAGCAGGATTGGTCACCAGTTGCGTCGTTGATTCATAAAGCAGGACCGGTGTATGGGAATAATATGTTGTTTCATGGCTCGTCATTCGTATCATTATTGCTCATTACACGCTCGAAGAGTTCCTGATAGGATTCAAAACTGAGTTCAGCATCGACTTCTTCAAGTCTTGACGGCGCCCAAACTTCAATTCGTTCGCCGCTGCCAATGAAAACAGCCTTTCCGTCAATTTCGGCCCAATC
>DASQZL010000332.1:0-2282 GCA_035638715.1 Balneolaceae bacterium | reverse complement strand
CAAGAATTGCAGGTGAAGATTTGTTTACCTGATTAATTAAAAATAATCTGTTATGAGTGATAAGAAATTAGAAAAAGCAACATTCGGAGCCGGGTGTTTTTGGTGTGTTGAAGCCGTTTTCCAGGATTTGAAGGGCGTTGAGTCTGTCACAGCGGGGTATGCCGGTGGACATGTTAAAAACCCTTCGTACCGCGAGGTATGCTCCGGGACGACCGGTCATGCTGAAGTAGCTCAGATTGAATTTGATCCGTCGGTTATTTCGTATGACGAGTTGCTGAACGTTTTCTGGCATACCCATAATCCTACGACGAGAAATCGCCAGGGAGCAGATGTGGGCACGCAGTATCGGTCAGTGATTTTGTATCACAATGAGGAGCAAAAAGAGGCTGCTGAACAATCAAAACGCGAAGTCAATCAATCCGACCTCTGGGATGATCCGATTGTGACGGATATTGAACCACTCGAAAACTTCTACAAAGCAGAGGCCGATCACCAAAATTACTATAACAATCACCCCAATGTGGGCTACTGTTCCATGGTTATCGCACCAAAAATCAAAAAAATGAAGAAAGAGTTCAGCCACTTGCTCAAAGATACGTTAAAGGCGTAATAAGCTTTTAGCATTCAGTCATCAGTCTAAATATCAACTAAATGTTGATCCCTTTTGAGTCCATAATTTTTTATGCAAACGGCTAATTCCACTAAATTGTGCAGGTCTGCCACAAATTTCCGACCTTTGCACAAATCCAAATTAATTTTATTTGATCATGCACTTTGAAACGAAAGCCATTCATACCGGACTTGATATCCAGAATGATTCCAGCGCCGTCGTTCCGCCCATGCATCCTTCCACGGTTTTTGAACACAGTAAACAGGGCTTTCAGGAAGGAGATTTAAATTATGCGCGCTATTCAAATCCCAACCGGCTGCAGCTTGAAGCCCTAATTGCAGAGCTGGAAGGAGGAGAGCAGTGCGCGGCCTTTTCATCGGGGGTGGCGGCCGCAACGGCTATATTTCAGGCACTTAGTCCCGGTGATCACGTGCTGATGCCTTCGGACGTGTATGCCGGCAACCGCAGTTTGATCAATAAAATTATGCGGCCGTGGGATCTGGAGGCAGATTTTATCGACATGACAAATCTTGAAGAGATTAAAAATGCCATTCAGTCCGGAACTCGGCTTATATGGATTGAAACGCCTTCAAATCCGATGATGAATATTACGGATATTGAAGCCATTTGTGAGCTTGCCCGCGAAAACCGGGTACTTACTTGCGTGGATAACACCTGGCCAACGCCCGTCAACCAGTTGCCGCTGGAACTGGGGGCTGATTTGGTGCTGCATTCGACGACAAAATATTTTGGGGGACACAGCGATATTTTGGGTGGCGCGGTGATCGCGCCCGAAGGAAGTGATATTTTTCCCCGCATTCGTCAAATCCAGCAGCTGGCCGGGGCCGTGCCCTCCCCGCGTGATTGCTGGCTGCTGGCCCGCAGTACCCGAACGCTTTCGTATCGCATGCGCGGCCATAATGATCATGCCTCCCGGTTGGCAAAATTTTTGCAAGATCATGACCGGGTGAAAACAGTGTTTTATCCGGGGCTGGCGACACATCCCGGACACGAAATTGCGGAAAAACAGATGACCGGTTTTGGCGGGATGATTTCATTTCTCATTGATGGGGGAGCGACCGAGGCGCTGCAAATTGTGGCCGGTTCAACGCTGATCAAGCGAGCTACCAGTCTCGGCGGCGTGGAAAGCACGTGGGAGCACCGTCGCAGCAGTGAGGGGGAGGAATCATTGACGCCCCAAAATCTTATTCGCATCAGCGTGGGACTGGAGCATCCCGATGATTTGCTGGAAGATCTCGAACGGGCACTGGATGCGTAATTTACAACACCTTCCCAAGCAGGAGCTTGGGCACGAGATAGAAGATTTAGCCGACCGTTGGAAGGACGGAAGGAGTATACTTTGCAAGTGGCCTCCATCTCCTAAAATTTCAAGTTTAATACATGTCATGCACTTCGGAAGTGCCTGTTAAATATTTTATAGTTGAATAATTATCATGATTCCGGGAGAGCGCCCTTTTTCCTCAGATCCCGCATGTGCATGATAAAGTCGGTGACCGGCGGTTCAATTCCCTCTTGCCGGAACAATTTGGCAACCTGCCCGCGGTGATACATGGAATGCATCAGAATATGATTATAAATTTCTTCAATCGTATTTTTGTATTCGGCGCCCTTTGAGTTTTTATAAGTGATGAGCCGATCCGCCTTCGTGCCG
>DASQZL010000331.1:0-6466 GCA_035638715.1 Balneolaceae bacterium | reverse complement strand
TATGTTGAATACCTATTTCTTTTTTTGCAAATTCCAGCCTGTTTTGATCAATATCCATTACCGCCACATCGGAAGCAGCCATTTGAGCAAACTGAATAGCTCCCAGTCCGATGGGGCCTATTCCTATGACCAACGCTTTATCATCAGAATTTAATTGCGCTCTGTTTACGGCGTGGCAACCAATGCCCAGCGGTTCGATAAGAGCAAGCTGATCATAAGATAATTCTTGCGATGAATGAAGATATTTCGCCGGAAATGTAAAACGTTCACGCATTCCGCCGTCCTCGTGAACGCCCAAAACGGACAGATGCTCGGCGCAATTGGGTTTACCCCTGCGAACGGCTGGATCATCGGGATGTGTATAACGATAAGGCTCTACTGAACACTTATCGCCAATACTAACATTATCAACTTCTGATCCGGTGTCAATCACTTCCACTCCAAGCTCATGACCCAAAATTCGCGGGTAATCGAAGAAAGGTTGATCACCGGCGTAGGCATGTAAATCGGTGCCGCAAATACCAATACGATGAACTTTTAACAAAGCTTCATCTGATTTTAGCTTTTCAGGCGGATCTGTTTTAGTAAATTCGAATTCTTCCGGTCGTTGTAAAATGATAGTCTTCATGAATAAAAAAAATTATAAGTTCTCTATTCCTTCCAAAATTTTATGCATAAGCATATTCTTTTAGAGAATCGGCCTTCATCTCTATACTGAATCCCGGCTTGGAAGGTGGCATATAGTGGCCGTCTTTGATGGTCACAGGGTCCAGAAAATGTTCATGCAGATGATCCACATATTCAATCATCCTGCTATTCAAACTTCCGCTTATGGCGATATAATCAAACATCGACAGATGCTGGACGTATTCACAGAGACCTACGCCGCCGGCATGCGGGCAGACCGGGACGCCATATTTGGCCGCCATGAGCATAATGGCCAGGTTTTCGTTTACGCCCCCCACCCGGCAACTGTCGATCTGGCAAATATCCAGTGCTTCCGCCTGCATAAATTGTTTAAACATAATTCTGTTCTGGCAATGCTCACCGGTCGCCACTTTAATGGGAGCAATTTCGCGTTGAATTGCCGCATGGCCCAGAATATCATCCGGGCTGGTGGGTTCTTCAATCCAGAGCGGTTCGAAACGAGCAAGCGCCTGCATATTTTCAATCGCCTCGTTCACTCCCCATTTCTGGTTGGCATCCATCATCAGCTCTGTATCGTAGCCTATTTCTTCCCTGATAATTTCGGCGCGGTGCAAATCATCCTGCAAATTTTTCCCCACTTTCATTTTCAGATGGGTCCATCCATCATCGACTGCCTCCCGGCACAATCGACGTATTTTTTCATCCGAATAGCCCAGCCACCCGGCTGAAGTTGTGTAAGCGGGATAGCCGTTGTTTTGAAGCTGAGCGATGCGTTCCGGTCGGCTGCGCTGCTGTTTTTTTAGAATGTCCAGTGCTTCATCGGGTGTGATAGCATCCGTGATGTAAGAAAAATCTATGCAGTTGACAAGTTCCTCGGGCGACAAATCCACCAGTAATTTCCAGAGGGGTTTTTCTTCCATTTTGGCGTATAAATCCCAAAGCGCATTCACCAGTGCCCCGGTTGCAAGATGAATAACTCCTTTTTCTGGTCCCAGCCACCGGAGCTGACTGTCTCGTGTTAACTCTCGCCAAAAAGAACCAAAATTATTCTTGATTGCGTCGAAAGATTGATTGATGACATGCGGTGCCAGCGCCTCAATAGCTGCGACGCATAGCTGGTTGCCCCTTCCAATGGTAAACGTCAACCCGTGGCCCTCCAGCTTACTGTTATTAGTTTTCAGAATTACATAAGCAGCTGAATAGTCGGGATCGGGGTTCATGGCGTCCGACCCGTCCAGCGACTGGCTGGTAGGGAATCGTATATCTTTTGTAATTACATCTGTGATAATGACTTCACCCATAAAAATATTTTCGTATTGCAAGTAATGCTCTTTATTCTATTTATTTTTAAGTTCGCAGCATCCGGTTATCAGCAACCAGCTTTCTGAAAGTGATGTTAACTTACAGGGTAGTTTTGGAGGCTGAAGGCCCCTTACTGAATACTAACAGCTTTTAGCTAAAGATTATAAAATTGTTTTACATTTTTCCCCATGATTTTTTCTTGATCTTCCTTCGGGTATCTTTGTATATAATTTTTTACGATATCCAGCACCTGCTTGTAAGAGGACGCAAGGGTGCACATCGGCCAGTCTGAGCCGAATATAAGTCGGTCCGGACCGAAAGCGTCAAAAACGACGTCCAGATACGGTTGCAAATCTTCCGGCTGCCAGCTTTCCCAATCTGCTTCGGTGACCATGCCCGATATTTTACAATACATTTCGGGATGCTTCGCCAGCTCCCGTATTCCCTGTTCCCAGGCGTCTATTTTTTGATTTCTGATCTCCGGCTTGGCAATATGATCCAGTACCAATGGCTGATCGGGAAATTTTGAGGCGAATTCTATGGCAACCGGCAGGTGGCGGGCATAGATCAAGATATCATAGGTCAACTCGAACTCCTGCAGTAGCTTAACGCCCCGGAGAAATTCAGGCCGGAGCAGGAATCGATCGTCCGGTTCATCCTGCACGATATGCCGCAAGCCTTTCAGAAATTTATGTTGGTGAAAACGTTGCAACCGTTCTTCGAGGTTATCGGCCTGCAGATCAAGCCACCCGACAACCCCTTTGATAAAGTCGTACTGATTAGCCAATTCGAGCAAAAATTTTGTTTCTCTTTCGGTCTGATCCGCCTGCACGGCTACGCAACCGTCAACGCCATTTTTATCCAACAGGGGTTTCAAGTCGGGCGGCATAAAATCGCGCCTGAGGCTGGCCATTTCTTCGGTTAGCCAGCTGTGGCGATCCGGATCATACTGCCAGAAATGTTGGTGCGCATCAATGATGGCCATTTCGATGTTAATTATCTTGGTTTTTGGTATAAATTTTAAACACGATCGCTTGTTTGTTGGGAGCCTTCGAAGGCGTTGTTACCACAAGCCCCTGTTTTTGCCAATTCCATTGGATCGATTGCATGCTGCCAAGTACGGAAACATCCTGTATTTTTACGTTTGAGCCAATCTTATTTTTCGCCCAGGCATGAAGCGTAATTTTTTTGTTGGGGCCCGGCCAGCCCATTTCAATGGCGTACACAAAGTTCCCCTTCTTGGTATAGCGGATATCTTTGGGCGTATAATGAATTTTTTTGACAAAAGCTCCCCCTTTTTTAAGTCGTGTTGGTCCTTCTCCAAAGACTTTCCAGGGGCGCGTACCGTAAATAGCTTCCCCATTTTGCTTGAGCCATCGGCCCATACCCAGCAGGCGCCTTTTCTGCGCTTCGGGAATGATGCCATCAGCCTTGGGAGAAATATTGAGCAGGAATTGCCCGTTTTTGCTGACGATATCAATCAATTCGTGGATGAGGTAACCCGTACTTTTCAGTTGAAGGTTCTTCACATAGCCCCAGCTGTTATTTCCGATTGCATCATCCGTAAGCCAGGGCGTTTTCCGGATCTTGGCCGCACGTCCTCTTTCGAAATCCTGGATGCCCACATTATCGGGGAATTCGTGATTTTTGGACGTGACCATTACTTGCTGTCCATTTTTATTGGCTTTATTGAAGTAAAAGGCCAGATACTTGGTCTTAACGCTGTCCGGGATCCATTTCAGGTCAAAGTCAAACCACATAATATCAGGGTGATACTGGTTAATAACTTCCTCAAGTTCACCTCTCCACATCTGGAAGAATGTTTTTCGCGGCATGTCTCCATACATAATGGCACGCTTGGGATTATTCAACAGAGAGGGAAAATATTTTTTTACATAGGAGTAATGGCCTTTCCACTTTCCGTTCTTCTTCCATAAACCATTTCGGGCGTGATGAAAAGACGTAATAAATTTTAACCCCTGCTTGCGTATCGCTTTCGCCAGTTCGCCGACGACATCCTGATGCGGTCCCATATCCCCGGCATTCCAGGGGGTCCATGTGCTGTTCCACATGGCAAAACCGTCGTGATGTTCGGCCACGGGTCCGGCAAATTTGGCGCCGGCTTCTTTATATAATTTGGCCCACGCATCAGGATTAAAATCCTGGGCTTTAAACATCGGCACAAAATCAGGATAGCCGAATTTTAAAGGGGATCCGTACGTTTTGAGGTGGTGTTTATAGACTTTACTCTTTTTATTATACATGTTTCGCGGGTACCATTCGCTACTATAGGCTGGTACCGAGTATACGCCCCAGTGGGCGTAGATGCCGAATTTAGCATTTCGAAACCATTTGGGCACGGCCTTATGGCTGGCCAATGATTGATAATTGGCCTTAAATGGACCGTTGGGAACAGCATAGGCAGGTGTCTTCAACCGTTGACCGAAATGCTGTCCAAAATTTTTATATTTTTGCTCGTCTTGCCCATAACTTTTTGAAACGGAAATTGCTCCCGTCAGCAGAACTAAAAAAAGGCATGCTATCGTTTTTTTATACAGTGCCCATCTAAAAGATAACGGTATCATAATAAAGGATTCTGGAATTTTAACATTTAGTTGTTTCGTTTATTTGGGGATCAAGGTGTAAGTACGATTTTTTTGGGTTTTGAAAGAAATTATATAGCCTGAGCTTGTTTTTCGTGAAGTAACGGGTTGTCCTTGCAATCGCACCGGATGATTGGTTCTCACCCTGCATTTATTACCGTTGAATGATTTTATCGTGGCCTTGTTGAGTTTATGATCACTCCAGCTCATGCTTACTTCAAAATTTCCCCGGGCTTTGAGACCGCTGACTTTTCCCCGGCCCCAGACATCGGGCAGAGCCGGCAAGAGATCAATATCCTGGAGCTGACTTTGCAGCAGCATTTCGGCAATGCCGGCTGTACCGCCGAAATTGGCGTCTATCTGAAACAGGGGATGAGTGGGGTAAATGGTATCAAATAAATTAGATAACGTATAATCTTTGAAGAGCTTAACCAGATATTTATGAGCATTATTTCCGTCTCTCAAACGGGCAAAGAGGCTAATTAGCCAGGCAGAACTCCACCCGGTGTTACCACCGCCGTATTTCAGTCTGCGTTCAATCGTTTTTCGCGCGGCCTTCATTAAATCGGGTGTTTTCTTATAATTTATGGCATGGCCCGGATACACCGAATATAAGTGGGAAAAATGCCGGTGACCCGGATTTACTTCCTTAAAATCCTTGCTCCATTCATCAATTGTTCCGTTTGCTCCTATACGAACCGGCTCAAGTTGTTTACGCATTTGTTTCAGGGTATCCCGAAAGGCGGCATCTGTATGCAAAATATTGGCAGCTTTGACGGTCGCACTAAATAATTCATTAATCATTTCTGTGTTCATCGCCGGACCCATACAAATGCTGACGTGTTTGCCGCTTGGAGCAACGAATTGATTCTCCGGCGAGGTGGATGGTCCGGCAACCAAATAACCGGTCTTGGGATTTTTTACCAGGTAGTCAACAAAAAATTTTGATGCTTTCTTTAGCTGCGGGTAGGCTTGACTGCGCAAAAATTTCTTGTTATCCGTAAATCGGTAATGATCCCAGAAGCGCATAGTCAACCATGCTGCTCCCATCGGCCAGAGCCCGTACTGTGTTTGTCCGATAGGGGCTGCAAAATGCCAGGCATCTGTTGTGTGATGGGCCACAATACCCCGTGCGCCATAAACCCGGCGGGCCGTATTTTCTTCACGTTTATTCATGCTTTCCGCAAACTTGAACAATGGCTTCTCACTTTCCGACAAGTTAGTGACATCCGAAGGCCAGTAATTCATCTCCAGGTTGATGTTAAGGTGATAATCGGCGTTCCAGGGCGGTTTTAGTCCCCGTGCCCACATTCCCTGCAGATTGGCCGGCAGCGAACCCGGCCGGGAACTGCTGATCAGCAGGTAGCGGCCGAATTGGAAATAAAGCTCAGCCAGATGAGGATCCGTCTGTCCCTTTTGCGCATTGTTCACCCGCTGGTCGGTAGGAACTGGCTGTATTGGATTTGGGGTTACATCCAGCGAAACTCTGTCAAATAAATGTTGATAATCTTTGATATGTCGTTTTCGCAACGTAGCATAAGAATAGGTGGCAGCTTTTTGAATCCGTTTGTGAGTGATTGCATCGGGATTTCCGCCACGATAATTTGTAGCAGCGGCCAAAAGGATTGTCACCTTATTGGCGTTAGATATGTGCAGTGTCGAATCGGTTGACGCAACCGTCCCGCCGTCCTGCATCACCTTTAACCGGGCCGTGTACCGGACGCCTCCGTTGTCGCCGCCTACATGCTGACGCATAATAATCTCGTGGTTATGCATGGTGATTTTTTCTCCCGGTCCGGGTCTGTTCAACCAAAGGCGAAAAGAAAGTTGACCGGATTTGTCGGCTGTAAGATGTATCGCTATAATATGATCCGGGTAGCTGGAGAATATTTCACGCCTGAACCGGACTCCAT
>DASQZL010000330.1:0-2703 GCA_035638715.1 Balneolaceae bacterium | reverse complement strand
GCCAATTTTACCTTCTTTTGCCAATTTTTTTAGTTTTTTATTTGCGTAAAGGGCAATTTCAACACGACGGTTTTTTTGGCGTCCGGCTGCCGTACTGTTATCGGCCACCGGATTGTTTTCTCCGTAGCCTTTAATGATCATCCTCTGGGCATTAATTCCCTGCTGTGCGGTATAGAGAGCAACAGATTTTGCTCGTTCTTTGGACAGTTTTAGATTATATTGGCTGCTCCCTTTACTATCGGTGTAGCCGGCCATGAGAATTTTAGTATTTTTATACTTTTTAAGTACACTTGCAAGGTTGTTGATATCTTCTTTAGCTGACGACCGTAATTGGGCAGAGTTAAAATCAAATAAAATGCCCGAATTAAAAGTTATTTTTATACCCTGACTTACACGTTCAACCTTGGCATTTTTGAGCTGCGAGCTCAAGTCCTGGGCTTCCCGATCCATGTAATGCCCAATGGCAGCGCCTGCCGCTCCTCCGACTGCTGCTCCGATAATGGCACCGGTTGTGGTGCTGCCGGCTGCTTTTCCGATGATGGCACCGGCCAGCGCGCCGCCCCCGGCACCTATAATTGTTCCTTTAACAGTTTTACTGGCGTTTTTTACAGCCTTTTCTGCTTTTTTGGTAGTTTTACAGCCGGTATTTGTGATGGCCAGCAGACAAATACACAATGAAAAGATTGTCAGTTGCTTTGTTATTTTCATACTATGTAGTAAGGATTTATATTTAAAATTTGGATTAGTTATTCCGATAGCAGGGCAGATATATTTAAGATATAGTGAGAAAGCCTTTTCGGATTTTATGCGCAACGTGGTTAATATTAGTTAAATAAGGTATATCAAATAATTTTAACGCTTTTCTACAATGCAATAGTCTATTGAAATGTTGGCTGAGACAGTAATGGTTTGCTGATATTTCAGCATGTTACTTGAAGTCGAACGAACCGCCTTAAAATTGACACCGGGCGAAATATTATGCTCTGTTTGATAGTGTATATTTTGAACCGCCCCAAGTTTCACACCCGCCTGATCAGCGATAAGTTTGGCTTTTTGATGCGCTTTCCTGATCGCTGCTTTCAGTGCTTCATTTTCTCCTTTTTCTATTTGTGATGAAGTGAATTGCGCATTAAAATTGTCGAAATGATGTTGTATCAGGCCTATTTGAATTTGTTCGAAGGCGTTAAAATCAGTGAGCACAAGCTGTACATTTTGCTGTGTGATATACGTCGTATCACTTTGATTATTTGACCGGCTTACACGTTTGCTTATGGAAACCGGTTCATAATGAATATTTTTATCCTGTATATTAAACTTATCAAGCAGATTCACGAGTACTTTTTCGCGTTTTTTATGCATATTATAAGCTGCCTGCGGTGTTTTTCCTTCCGCATTCATATTGATATTAAAATTTAATTGATCAGCCGGCAATTTTACTGAACCCGTAACCGATACTGATAAACTATGGTTGGGATGAGGTTTTGAGGTATGCGTAAATAAGAGAAATGACAGAAAAATAAGTAAGTAACTCATAATGAAGTAAAATAAATGCTATGGGTTCAAAAGATGAATATATCTTTAAATTGTTTCAGTATATAACGTCATATTTAATTTTGAACTCCTGTTGAAATTTATTCGAGACAACTTTTAAATATTTCTGTCTGTCAATATAAAAGTTTTGGCAATACGAGTTAATAATAAATTATATATCTAAAAAAAGAGTGACCCTCTGATCTGATGATAAATGCTTTAGATGCTCTAACGATTGTGCGAGAAATGGTTCGAGAGGAGGGAGGCCGTTAGCAAATTACCTCGCGCAGCTTTTCGATGGATATATTGGCTCCGCATACGATGATCACGGTCGATTGGTCGCAAAATTGCTCCGGATTTTTTAACAGACCTGCCACAGCCACCGCAGCCGCTCCTTCTACAAGTTTGCTGTGATGTTTGATAATCAACCTGATGGCATTTCTAATCTCTTCTTCGGAAATGAGAATAAATCCATCAACAAGTTTTTTACACAATTCAAAGGTAATAGCATCCCGCTCAAAACCGCCGGCCGATCCATCAGAAAGCGTGGGTTTGGATTCTATTTCAAGGTAAGTACCGGCCCGTACCGACAGGGTCATTTCGGGTGAATTTTCCGGCTGGCACCCAATAATTTTTGTCTCCGGCGATTGATCTTTCATGTAGGCTGCGATGCCGGAAATGAGTCCGCCGCCCCCGACGGTTGCTAAAATATTGTCCGGGTGCAAAATTTTTTGGTGGATTTCCCGTCCGATGGTCCCTTGCCCGGCAATAATTTGCTCATCATTATAAGGTGAAACATAGAGCCAGCCGTTTTCTTCAGCCATTTTTCGCGCATGCAATTCTGTGTCGTAGCAGTCCTGGCCGAAAAATTCGATATCAGCGTCGAAAGCACTAATACGATCAACTTTCGATGAAACGGCGTTTTCAGGCAGAAATATTTTTCCTTTCATATCGAGCAAATCGAGCGCGCGGGCAAATCCCATGCCGTGATTGCCCGTTGAGGCTGTTACGGGCATAGTACTTATGTTTTGTTCTTTCAGCCACATGAGCTTATTGAGGCTGCCCCGGGCTTTAAATGAACCGGTATATTGTTCACTCTCCAATTTCAGATACACATTCCCATCACAAAAATTGCTCAACCATGCTGAGCGAATGAGGGGCGTTCGCAGGATA
>DASQZL010000329.1:0-3221 GCA_035638715.1 Balneolaceae bacterium | reverse complement strand
GCATTTTCCAGTGCTTTTTCACCGTCCGGTGCATGCAGGCTACCCGCATGTTCGAACGGCTTGCCGTTACGGCCCTGGGTGAATACTTCCCATAGTTTGCCTTGGGTGTCGTTTTTATTTGGTTTCGATTTATTCTTGTTGCTCATAATTTCTAATAAATTAAAATTCTCGTCATCCTGAACTTGATTCAGAATCTCCTTTCGGTATAAATTGTAGCATCGTTCGAGATCCCGCATCGGGGTGCGGGATGACACCCAAAACTACGACGCTTTATCCTCGGCCAAACGCTGTTTCCGCGCATATTCTTCTGCGGCTTCCCGGACCCACCGACCTTCTTCATGAGCCTTGCGCCGGGCATTCATACGCTCGCGATTCATTGGTCCGTTGCCTTTTACGACATTCCAAAATTCATCCCAGTCGATTTCACCAAATTCCCAGTGCTCTGTCTTGTCATTATATTCAAGCTCAGGATCAGGAATTTCAAGGTCGACGGCGTGTGCTTCCTCCACATGTCGATCAACAAAACTCTGCCGCAACTCATCGTTGGTTTTTGATTTTACGCCCCACTTAATGAGTTCGGCACTGTTCGGCGAATCCTCATCATGCGGTCCAAACATCATTAATGTGGGCCACCACCAGCGGTTGACGGCGTCCTGAATCATTTCCTGTTGTTCGGGCGTTCCTTCAGCCATGGTGGCCACCATTTCATAACCTTGTTTTTTATGAAAGCTTTCTTCCTTGCAAATGCGTACCATCGCGCGGGAATACGGTCCGTACGAGCAACGGGCCAACATGGTTTGATTGATAATGGCCGCCCCGTCGACCAGCCAGCCAATGACAGCTACATCAGCCCAGCTGAGTGTGGGATAATTAAAAATGCTTGAATATTTAGCTCTTCCATTGAGCAGCTGATCGATCATTTCATCGCGACTGGTACCCAGGGTTTCCGCGGCACTGTATAAGTACAAGCCATGGCCGGCCTCATCCTGCACTTTCGAAAGTAAAATCAATTTGCGGCGCAGGGAAGGCGCGCGGGTAATCCAGTTGCCTTCGGGCAGCATGCCGACAATCTCTGAGTGTGCGTGTTGCGACATCATCCGCGTCAGCTGTTGCCGGTAGCGATCCGGCATCCAGTCTTTCGGCTCAATTTTGTTACCGCTTTCAATCCGTTCCTGAAATTTTTTATGCCGGGTTTGGTCTTCCATCACTTGAGAATTTTATTATGACCTACTTTAATTAACATAGTCACGAATGGTAAAATTCACAAGATTTTTTTCAGAATGGAGGTTGGGTTCATCCAGACCATAATGAAAGAAGGTTCGACCGTTAAAATTCGTTTTATGAAGAGAAAATATAAAAGGGAGAAATATTTATGATGTATTATTCAAATTCTGTCATTACATTTATTATATGTTTAAAAAATTACCTTATATCATATTGCCTTTCTTCTTCCTTTTTTTGCCCGTGTATTGCTTTAGCCAATCGGAAGCAGATAGCCTGAGGCATAAATTAAAATTTACGCACGGATTAGAGCGAGCACAACTTTTAATTCAACTCAGTGAACATACCCGGCAGACGAATATTCAGCAGGCAATAAAACAAGCAAAGGAGGCACATGATATTGCAAGGCAATTGGGGAATGACAAGCTCCAGTCACGAAGTCAGTTAAAATTGGGCTTCTATTATTCTTTGCAGAAGAAGAACGGGAAGGCACTTACCTATTATCTTTCGGCGCTGGAAATAGTCAGAGAACATGGGTATAGAATTGCGGAGGCGGATGTACTTTTTGATTTAGGTCGGTTTTATGCAGGACAGGACAATTACAGTAAAGCACTGGAATATTATTTTAAGTCGATGAGAATTAAAGAATCAGCCGGCGATAAAAAAGGATCGGCTGCCGCCCTGCGATATATTGGCGGTGTATATAGCGAGCGTGGTGATCCTGGCGAGGCCCTCTCTTTTTATAAACGAGCGTATAATCTTAGCAGGCAGACAGCCGATTATACAGAGATGTCGATGGCTGCATCTGAAATTGCCATCATCTACCAAAACCGCGACAGTTTACAGATCGCTCTTTCATATTATGAGAAAGCTATGGATGCAGCAAAGACTATTCACAGCAGCCACGCGCAGGCCACAATCCTCTTACATATGAGTTCGGTTTACAGAGATCAAAAATTATTTCAGATAGCACTGGATTTAAACAGAAGGCAAATCAGACTGGCACAAATTCATCAAAGTACTTTTCTGGAAGCCCAGGGATATGAGAATTTGGCCGATTTATATCATGATCAAGACAGCCTGGAGCAATCCAATCGTTATTATAGGCAAGCGAAATTGTTGTACGATCGAACCGGTTTGTCGAAACAGGGTTTGTCGAATAAACTGGCTCGAAATTATTTGAAGCAGGGGCGTATTGCCAGGGCGATATTTACCATTCATGCAGCCTTAACCGCGGCAAGAAACACCGACTTGCTGACGAACCGGCAAACATCACTCCAGCTTCTTGTTCAGGCTTATGCAGACCAGGGAGATTTTCAGGATGCATTGAAAGCTCAAACTAAACTCATGGCGATCAAAGACAGCCTATTCAACAAAGAAAAGGCCCGTCAGATTGCTCAGATGCAGAGCCGCTATAAGGTTCAGGAAAAAGAGAACCAGATAGATCTGTTGCAAAAGAAGCGCAAGAAAGCGAGTCTGATACGTGATGTTTTTGCAGGAGGGCTGGTTCTTGTAATCATTATAGGCATCTTGATTTATAATCGTCAGCAGCTGAAAATCAAAAAAAATGAGACTGAATTGGAAAATAACCACCTCAAAGAAGAGCAGTTAAAACAAGATATCTTATTTAAAAACAAACAACTTACCACTCATAGTTTGAATCTGGTACAGAAGAATGAAGTGATGAAAGAGTTGAAGAAAAGTATACAGAAAATTCGGACGGAAGCCCGTGGCGATATTCGAAAAAAATTAGGTGAGCTCGATCATCTTGTTGATTACAGTTTTAATCTGGATGAAGACTGGAAAGAATTTAAACTTTATTTTGAGGAAGTTCATACCGGTTTTTTTGATATTCTTAAGAAACGATATCCTGCGTTGACGCCTAACGAACTTCGCCTTTCTGCTCTCATAAAACTTAACCTAACGATTAAAGAAATTGCTGCTATTATGGGCATATCGCCCGACAGCATTAAAACGGCCCGCTATCGGCTGCGTAAAAA
>DASQZL010000328.1:0-3054 GCA_035638715.1 Balneolaceae bacterium | reverse complement strand
TTTTTAAAGACGGCGAAATAAAGGCTATGATTCCCCGCCACCGTATTGAAGGCCGCACCAAGAAGGAAGTGGCCGAAGACCTGACCATGGTTTTTGAGGCTTTTAACGGTGAAGAAGATTAATTTGACCATTTTTCGTGGGCAGGCCTTACGGTGTTGAGCGTTAGATCGCGCTATTTTGATAGTGCATGGTAAACGTACGTCTCAATAAACATACACATTTATAAGGGCTGACGGTCATAATAACCGGGCCCTTTTTTATTTGGGATGCCTAAGTAAATTGTTACATCATACCGCTTTTTTTAAAAAAATGTGAGTTCAAAAAAAATAAGTAGGGGGGAAAGGCTGATTTATTTACATAGCTGATAGATTGGCCTATTACGAACAATGTCTGAGGGGCCAACGGTGGTATATTAAGTTCCATGTCCGACAAAGAGTACCCATTATATTTAGTTATATTTTATCCGGATAGCCCGTCCGGGCTCCATTTTTTCCCGAATTCACATTAAAATACCGTTCGCTTTTTTAAGTACTAATGAGTTTGAACGATAGGAATTCATTTCAAGCTCAATTTAAGTCATTCATCCTTTGGCCTTGGTACGTTTGAAGTTGCTCCCCGGTGCAAACAACTCGTTAGAATCAAATAGAACTATTCTGATAATTTGGGACTGTTAAAAACGTCCGTATATCAGAAGATATCAAAACGGTCGTTACGAAGAGAAAGAAATGCTACACAAAGGATACAGATTTTGTTCTTTCAAGCGGCAAAATACCGTTAACTGGCATTAATCTTCAGATACTGCTTCTTCTGCTTCAAGTTCAGCAATCATCTTTTTGGTCAGCTCTTTGCTTCGGCGGGTGTCCACCACGGCTTCCAGCTTAACCAGCAGATTGTAGAGTCCGGTATGCATGCGCGTGCTGAAAATAAAATTTTTATCACCCCGAGGTTCATTCATCACCGGGGTGTTTTTAGCAAAACGCTCAATTTTTTTATTAAAATCGGATTTCCCAAAATCGAAAAAGTCTTTTTTATAGGGCTGAGCAAAAATATCGCCGTATTTTTTGCAATATTTAAAGAAATATTCCTCCTTTTTCGGATCATCCGGGTTACGTTTGAGGATATTAAGCTGAATATATAATTCGCGGATTTCCTCTTCGGTCTTATCGAGGTGATGGGGAAGCAGTCGCATATAATTACGCGTGAACGAAACCGGAAATTTTTTCACACAGCCGAAGTCGATAACCCCGAGCTTGCCGTCTTCAGTAATCATAAAATTACCGGGATGCGTATCGGCGTGGATGAAATCGCGCTGCTCAACCTGTTCATGGAAAAAATCCCAGAGCAGCTGCCCATAATGATTGCGTTCCTCCTGCGTGGGATTATCCTGTAAAAATTCTTTTAAGTGTTTGCCCTCAATAAAGCTCATCGTCAGTACTTTTTGGGTAGAATACTGCTCAAAAAGTTTGGGCGTAACGATATAATTCTGATCGAATCTATGGTGAAAGTAATCCAGATAAGCGGCTTCCTGTTCGTAGTCGGTTTCTTCGAGCAGGGTCGTTCGTATCTCTTCAAAATATTCATCCAGGTCTGCGCCTTTTTTTACGAATCGTTTCATGAGTGTTTTAGCCAGGCTCAAATCCGATTCAATGGTATTACGAACGTTCGGGTACTGAATTTTTATAGCTACATCTTCACCGCTTTTAAGCGTAGCACGGTGCACCTGCCCGATGGATGCCGCAGCAATCGCATCCGAGGTAAAATCCTTAAACAGATTTTCCGGGTAATCCCCGAGTTCCCGCTTGATAATCGTACGAACCAGCGCCTTATTAATGGGCGGCACACTGTACTGCGACTCACTCATCACCTCGGCAAATTCGTTGGGGAGAATACCCTGATCCATACTCAGCGACTGGGCAATTTTCAGAGCCGTACCGCGCAGCTTGCTAAATTCATTGAATACCTGCCGCGCATTCTCAGAATGAAATTTATGGGTTTCATTCGCATCCTCCTTCTTGCCCATTTTATTTTTCACATATCGTTTGGCATAATTGGTACCAAGTTTGAGGCCGGTTTTTGCAAATATTTTACCCCGATCAAACTTGGATGAAGGAAAATCTTTACTCATAATATCACTTTATCTAATTTCAAAACTGGTGGTCAACTTCTCCCACAACGGCACTTTCTGCGATATAATATCATTTGAGAAAAGGAATTTAGCGAGATCAAAACTTCGGTCCACCACTGAAGTATAGAGCGCTTCTTCGATCAATCCTGTAACCTTATCGGTAAGCTCAATGGTTACTTCCTTGTCCTCGCTCTCATCATACAGCCAGAATTTGACGAGATGCAGGTATTTTTTTCTAAACAATCGCAACGAACATTTATTAATCACCAGATCGCTGCTGGCCGACTTTCCCGTATCTTTTTCAAAAAATTCGGAAAACAATTCTTCGATTTTTTGTTCATATTCAGTCTTTTTGCAGCTGTTTAAGATATACGATTCAAAGGTTTGTGATACAAATTCCTCACGCTCCTGCATCATATCAAATGAAGCGTAAGCAAAATTAGACAGCTTTTCGCTGAGGGTGAAACTGCTGAATTCCTCAATTTCATCAATCATCAGGCGATATCGTGTCACCAGCGAAGCATAGTAGAAATACATAATTTCCTGCTGATCACTGAAATATTGAAAAAGTTCGCCAACATTTATATCAACTTTTCCGGCGACCTCATGCAGGGTGAATGAACCATTCTGGGCAACATAAAGCTGGGCCGCTGCATCCGCAATGGCAAGTTTTTCGGGGAAATTTTCAAGTTCAGTATCTTTCATCATAGATTATTTAGTGACCTGTTTGGCAGCCCTTTGAATTAACGTACTCCATGGATATTTCTTGTATGGAACGTTCAGGCATGCGTCTATTTTATTTATCTGTTTTTATAACAAAAATAACTACAACTTCAATTCCATGATAAAACTCGTTATTTACGTTTGGTCAGTGGACAGATAAAAGTAGTTGCAAAAAACTCATTATGAGTGGCAGTGAGTTATCTTTG
>DASQZL010000327.1:0-6256 GCA_035638715.1 Balneolaceae bacterium | reverse complement strand
AAAAACGCCTGATTTCAAAAAAAAGTTTTCGGCCAATGACCGCATACAGATTGCCTCGATCGGGATGGGTATCATCGCCAACTACGACGTACCGGCCGCCTTGAAAGTGCCCGGCGTGGAGTTGGTGGCCGTGGCCGACTGCTATGATGCCCGCCTCACCCATGCCAAAGAAGCCTATGGGAAAGACCTTTTTACGACCAAAGATTACCGGAAAATATTGGCTCGCAAGGATGTGGATGCGGTTATCGCTCCGGTTCCGGATCATTGGCATGCCCGTATTTCCATTGATGCCATGAAGGCCGGTAAGGATGTGTATTGCGAAAAACCCATGGTTCATAAGATCGGGGAGGGTAAGCAAATTATTCAGGCCCAAAAGCAAACTGGAAAGAAAATGCAGGTGGGCAGCCAGTATGCCAGCAATATTTTATTTCAGAAAGCACGGGATATGTACAAATCCGGGGCTATAGGCAGGCTCGAACAGGTTGATGCAGCTTATAACCGCAACTCGGTCATCGGGGCCTGGCAATATTCCATGCCGGAAGATGCAACACCAAAAACGGTTGACTGGAACAGGTTCCTGGGAGATGCGCCTAAAGTGCCGTGGGACCCGAAGCGTTTTTTCCGCTGGCGCTGTTATCGGGATTATGGGGAGGGGATACCGGGTGATCTGTTTGTTCACCTGCTTACCGCCGTCCATACGGTCACCGGCAGTAAGGGGCCAACGCAAATCTCAGCAGCCGGAGGCCTGCGCCACTGGCATGACGGG
The DNA here is from genome assembly GCA_035638715.1 of Balneolaceae bacterium. GTDB lineage: Bacteria > Bacteroidota > Rhodothermia > Balneolales > Balneolaceae > SMO-BIN1. The sequence goes on along the minus strand of DASQZL010000327.1, from coordinate 5,490 downwards.
AGACAGGTCCCGGATGTGATCTTCGGGCAATATGCCTATCCCGAGACGGATAATCATCCTGATTTCACCCTTACCCTGCGCAGCAATTTGGCTGACGGCGGTGGTGGGGCCCAGCGGTTTCAGTTTATCGGAGATGAGGGTATTATTGAGGTTAATTATAATACCGTGAAATTAATCCGTCATCATCGTCGCTCTCCTTCCCTAAATCAGTTGGTAAACGGGTATAACTCGGTGATGACATTTTCTGAGAAAGTGCAGCAAGAATTCAAGCAAAATTATAAAAAAGCTCATGCCGATGCCAAGCCTCAGTCTTCAAGCATGAATAATACCACCACATTCCAGACCCCCGACGGGTACAGCGCTCGCCTGAGTCACATGATAAACTTTTTTGATTCGGTTCGCAATGGATCGCCCGTTTTCGAAGACCCGGTCTTTGGGTTCCGGGCGGCGGCTCCGGCACTGCTCACCAACAAAAGTTACCGGGAAGGCCGCGTGATCAATTGGGATCCTGAGAAAATGCAGCTTGCCGATTAAAACAGTTGCCGGTTAACGTTTGGAAGTTTTTATTACCTTTGATAAGCTCAAAGGAGAATAATATATTTGGTTTAGACGGCTTTGAGACGCTACCTAAACAAGTGTCAAACTTGATAGCTATGGGCGGCATTATTGAATTTTAGCTATTTTATATAAATGCTGTGTTCAAGTTACAAGTGCAACAGCGTGGTGTTTTAGAGTTTGCCCGGTAGGGGAAAGGTAATCAAATTTTCGAATAGGTCGATTGTTGAGATAACGTTCAACGGTTTTAATGCGCTGGGCGGATACCTCCCGCAGATCTGTACCCTTTGGAAAGAACTGCCGGATCACCCCAATTCGGTTTTCCACGGTCCCTTTATCCTGAGAAGTATACGGGCGGGTAAAGTACACATCGGCGTCTAATTTGTTGCCTATCGATTGGTGATTGGCAACCCCCTTATCATTATCAAGAGTCAGGGTTTTGATGAACGATTTCGGAACCCGTCCCAGCATGTGCTCGATAGCCGTTTCGGTATGATCGGCTTGTCGGCTGGACACCTTTTTCAGGCGTGTGAGAAGCGTGGCCCGATCGGTGATCACCAGTAAAGCGGATTTGTGAGCTTGGCCCACCATAAAGCCTGCTTCTAAATCTCCAAGGCGTGTGCACTGCTCAACAACCTTCGGGCGCTGTTCGATGCCTACGCGACCGCTAAGAATCCCCCTGGAGTCGGTATAGTTCCCTCGTTTGCACCTTCGGCGGCCATGCTTTAGGTGGGTGTAAAGCTCAGCAGTGACCGGGTCTTTCTGGCGTTTTCCTCGCCAAATCCACTGATAAATGGCCTCGTGACTGACCCCGTCGACTCCCATTACACGCCAGCGGCCGCTGATCAATTCCGGGCTGAGTTTTTCCTCGGTCAGCCACCGGATGGCATCTTGTTTTAAGTCCTCGGTAAACCGTATATGTTTACGCTTCTCACGATGGCGCTTGTTGGTCTTTTGTTGGGCCACCCGCGGGCGATACTCCTTGGCGTAGTGCCCACAACGGGCAACGTTGCGGGAAAGCTCCCGGGAAATGGTGGATTTGTGAACACCAATAATTTCAGCGATTTTAGTTTGTGAATGTCCTGCTTTTAGCAGCGCTTTTATCTTGTGACGATCTTGTAGGTCAAGGTGGTTGTATTTTTGCATGATAACTTAAATATACCACGCTTGCCCGAAAACCCTGAGGGGCGCGCCCCTCAGGGTTATTTAATCGTGTTGCACTTATTAATTGAACTCAGAAATTATATAAGGTGTTGACTCGAAAATGTGTGTACCAATCCTTTCATTATATCTAAATTAATTAAAGATGGTAAGTATTTGGTTTATAAGGGTTTAAGTTGTATTTGGAAAATTCCGATTTTGAAATATATTAGATCTCTAATAAAAAATTCTTAAGAGCTTCCATGCATTCCGCTTCAAAATCCCAGACATTTTTTTGTGCACCTATACCAACATGTTGTATCAATTTTTTTTGAGTTGCTAAGAATACTTGAGCTTTTGCCTTATGATAATTTCGAATATCTACATCTAAGTCATTTAAACATTTAAAAAAATTATCTATACAATCAAATTTTTCATCATCTGATACTGATTGAAGACATAACGTCTCTAGCATTCCATTATCAGAATTATTTGGTAATAAAAAAATACCTGTTGATGGAAAATTCTTAGTAAATGTTGATAGTTTTGATGGCGGACAAATACCATTTTTTTTTAAATGGTGACAAATACTATCAAACCTCGCTTTTGTATTTTCGTCAGAATCCTGTACAATCCCTATCCGTTTAATAGCATCAAAATTACGTTGTTTTACTATAATGGGTAAATATTCTTTAAATTGATCTTTACCACCAGTAGGATAAATTTGTATACCAGTAATATCTAGTTCATCACGGAACATTTTTTTAAAAAAGTTAACTTCATCGTTCCCTTCTACAAAAAGAAGTTTTTTAATATTTTCTTTAATTTCTTTAGGTTTTTCCAAAATATCTATCTGATTTCAAATCCTTTTTCTAAAGATTTTCTAAGTAGCTCTCTATTATATAAAGTTACTTTATGATGTTCGGCCTTCTCTTCTACTCTGTATAAGTTTAGATCCGCCTCGGATTGGAAGAGTTCAGAATCTAAAGAAATTTTTGAAAAATGCTCTATACATTCTATTGAGTGAGTCGTGGCAAAAACCTGTACATTAAATTCTTGAGCATACTTATAAATAGTTTCCCAAACAGCAGGAAATTTTGAGTGGAAAATGCCATTCTCTATCTCATCAACTAATATGATCCCTTTTTTTGCATCATACATAGCTAATAAAATAGCTAATAGCCTTTGAAATCCATCCCCCATAATTTTTAAAGGTAAAAGACGAGAATACTCTAAATCGCAATAGATCATGCCATTATTCCCTAAACTTAAATCTGTAATTGAATCTTCAATTATATTTAAAGCTTTAATTACATAATCGAGATTTTTATCAACAATAATTTTTTCTAGTCTTTTAGGGACACCTTGATATATATTATTAACAGAAAGATAAACTGCTCCAAACTCTTCTCTGAGATCATTAGGTTGTTCAATTTTTAAGCCATCATCGGCTTTTTTAATCTTTGACTTTAAAACCTCATTAAACTTTGAATTAGTATATTCTAAAATGACACCAGGTATGTGATCTATCTCTTGGGTTGAATCAGGGTTTAATCCTTCTGCTAATTCACCAAATTCTATTTCATTGCTGTAATCTACATATTTATCAGAATCAAAATAAGGTTTTATTTTTAAATTCCTTTCGGAACCATCTTCTAAAGAAGCATGAAAATTAATATCGTAGTCATTCTTCAAACCATAAAAGAAAGTAGAGAAAAAATTTTCGTCAATACGGTTTACTCCCCTAAGTATATTTGTATTGGTAATTAGTCTTGTGTTGAGAGGATTTGTAGTTAGAAAGAAGCTGTCAAGGAGAGTTGATTTTCCACTTCCATTAGTGCCTACTATAAGATTTACTTTACTTAGATTTGTTAATTCTAACTTCTGAATCCCTCGAAAATGATCGATTGTTAATTCTTTAAACAATTTTTAAGTAATTAATTTGAGTTTGTTTTTCCAATATTCAAAAAAATAACTATTGTTCAAAATAGTAAAAATATTTTAAGTGAAAGGTGAAATGTTTGCACATAAAATAGTGAACTACCCACCCACGCCAGAGGCGATGGTGTGGGCTTCAGAAGTCATTACTCCTTCCAATGAAGGCAGTTCGTTCTGATTTTTGTCTCTACGTCCCGTAGAGGCTTTGTAATTATAGTTATTTAGTGCAAATACTTTTACATTCTTAGCGGCGTTTACGTCCCTGTCATGGCTCGAATTACATTCATTGCACGTCCACACCCTGTCTGATAATTGCAAGTCTTTATTGATATGACCGCAAGTTGAACAGGTCTTTGACGAAGGATCGAACCGGCCTATCTTTATAATATTTACCCCATACCACTGGGCTTTGTATTCGAGCATTGAAACAAATGTTGACCACCCAGTATCAGATATAGCTTGTGATAGCTTCCGGTTACGCCGCATTCCTTCTACATTCAAATCTTCTAAACAAATAGTTTGGTTCTCACTTATTAGTTTAGTTGATAACTTATGCAGAAAGTCATTACGCTTATTCTTTACTTTTTCGTGTTGTTTAGCAAGTTTCTTACGTGTGCGCTTGCCTTTATATTTTGAATATTTTCGTTGTAAATATTTTAACTTGTCTAATGCTTCTTTATAGTATTTCGGGTTACCGAATTTTTGCCCGTCCGATGTAATGACAAAATCTTTAATACCTAAATCTATACCTACTGTTGTAGAGTTTTTCACTTCCGGCTTTTTAGGTAAATCCTCATCTATTTCACAAAGTATCGAAACAAAATACTTATCGGTAGATGTTTTACTTATCGTAGCTGATTTAATTCTACCTTTTAGCTCACGATGTAAAACTACATCAATGTCTTTTTTGAATTTCGGAATAGAAAGTTTACTATTCTTAATCTTAACATTTTGCGGAACATGAAAACTACCGCCGTATGATTTCTTTTTGAAATTTGGGAAACTATTTTGCCCTTTGAAAAACTTATCATAAGCAGAATCTAAATCAACTAACGCCGATTGTAAAGACTGGCTATTCACTTCTTTAAGCCATTCATACTCACGTTTCAATTCAGGTAGTTGTTTTTGAATATCATATCTGGATATATTTGTTTTATATTCTGTCCACGCCATTGTTTTCAATTCAAGGGCAAGATTATATATCAATCGCACGCAACCTAAATGCTTATTCAAAAGCACTTTTTGGCTTTCTGTTGGGTATAGCCGATATTTATATCCTTTGAACATTGTAATTCAATATAAGTATGTTTAGACAAATATACAAATTATTCTAAACAACGCAATTCATCACATCCACGAAACGATGAATGTGATTTCTTGCTAATATCTTTTAAAAAGGTAATTAGAAAGGTAGATCGGAATCTACATCGTCCATGTCGGGCATTGAATCATTTAGGCTGTCATTGGATTGCTTTGACGGTGCGTTTGATTCATACGGTTCGCTTACCGATAGGCTTAGGAACTTTCCATTCTTACCTTTCTTAACCCATGCCGCCAGTTCTTTCTCTTCACCGTCAAAATTGATTTTTCCCTTATAGTCGGGTGCTTTCGGGTTATCGTTTTTGTAGTCGTTTTTAAATAGTATGCCTTTGTTTTCGTAATCTGCCATAATGTTTATTTATTGTTGTTCACTTATAGTATAATGAATGTTGTTGAGTGTAAATGTAAAAGGTTGTTAAAATATATCAGCTTCGATGTACTCTTTTTCTGCATATTTGATACCTTCCTTATTCAAGACGTGCTTAGCCTCTTTGAAGAACTCGTAATCTTTGTTCAAATAAAATTCTTCGTGGCTAT
>DASQZL010000326.1:0-3796 GCA_035638715.1 Balneolaceae bacterium | reverse complement strand
TTGCGTACCCAACGCAGAATATGGCAAATGAAAACCATCCGAAAGACCGATCTTTTCCCGGGTGATTTTATTCAGGGATATGTTTTTTTCAGGAATGAAAAGGATGCCAGCGGTTATATGTTTCACTATGATGTTGCTCATACACATTTCAAGGTCTTTTTTACGCAACAGAAATATCACCCTTGATCTTGTAATCATTTTACCAGATACTCTGCCCGTCCTTCTTTCTGCGGCTGTTGTGGGGAGACGAAATAACACAGGCGGGCACATTTATCGATCGTATTTGCGGATGATTCACCCGAAAAAATAACTGAATGTTTATGCCTCGGTTAATTTTTGCAGAAAAAAGTTGCACCGGCTGGTGGAATCGGGTAGATTAATAAAAGAGTTTTGTGAAACCTGAAATTTTGGCAAGATCAAATCCTTAGCGAATTCAAAACGAATCCGCCAACTGGCTTACCTTGATATTCAAAGTATGCTGATTTGGTGAATCAGAAACCAATAACTGCAGGAGGTACCACCGTGATTGCACAAATTGTTCGTTTTAAATCAGAAATGACAGATGAGGAAGTACACAAGATGTATAAAAGCCGGGCTCCACGCTACCGTGCTTTGACCGGGCTAAAGCAGAAATATTATCTGAAATATACGGAGATAGGAGAACACGGGGCGGTTTATATCTGGGAATCACAAAAAGATATAGAGAAATTTCGCAAAAGCGACCTGGGCCGGACCATCGCAACCGCGTATCAGGTGCAGGGAGCTGCGGATGTCCGACTGGCAGAAGTAGTTATGGAACTTCGATCTGCTGAGGTTGAGTAGTATTACCCGGCTTTCTCTGGCTTCCAGTGATAAGATGATTTATGGAGCAAGAGGTTTGATGGCCAATGAAATAATGTAAATGGCCGTTTTTAGGTTATCGTCTGATTTTTCGTGTCCATTGGGAAAGATTACCCACCGCAATCACAATAGCGCCGCCGACCACCGTATAAAGTGGCCAGGCGATGGGCAGGCCGTTGCCGGGGAGCATTTGCTGTATGGGACCTTTCACCATAAATAATAGCGAAATGAGTCCTGCAAAGAAGCCGATCATCGCATCGGTTTTATCCGGTTTGGAAAAAAGGCGGCCCAGTAAAAATGCACCTAACAGTCCGCCATAGGTGTAGGAAGCAATACTAAGCCCAAGCACCACGACGGCAGGTCTTTTCCCGGCCTTCAATTGCAAGACTGCAAAGAAAAAGGCCGATCCTGTTAAAATAACGGCCCAAATGAAAGTGAAGATTCGCGAAATTTTAAGATCTTCTGTTTTTGTGTTTCCCTTGCCAAAGTAAGGCTTGTACAAATCCAGCGTAGTGGCTGAAGCCAGCGAGTTAAGCGAGGAGCTCAGGCTGCTCATCGCTGCCGCAAAGAGTGATGCCACCACCAGTCCCGAAAGGCCCACCGGCAGCTGCTGGACGATGAATTTCGCGAAGATTTCATCGGTAGTAGCCAGACCTAACGCCTGGGCCGACTGACCATTATAAAAAGCGTACAGCAGCAGACCAATAGTGAGAAATAAAGCAAATTGAAGCGCAACAATGAAGCCGCTTCCAATCAGGGCTTTTTGACTATCTTTGAGATTTCGCGTCGTCAGCAGACGTTGTACCATAAGCTGGTCGGTACCGTGTGAGGCTATCGAGAACACGCCTCCCCCGATTAAAGCGGTGAAAAAAGTATATGGCTGAGCGATGAAATCGCTAAAATTCATATTAAAGCCGAAATCTATAAGATGCAGTTTGCCGGCTTGTCGTGCTGAATGGAAAGCGCCACTAAAACCATGAGGAAGTTGAGCAATAATTATCCCCACGGCAAGCAGGGCCCCGCCAATGTAAACGGCCATTTGCATTACATCCATCCAGACGACCGCCTTTATGCCCCCGATCAAAGTGTATAAAACCGTAATCACCGCAATAACGGAAATAGCCAAAAAATAAACATCCAGATCGGGCCAGTTGCCAAAAGCACCGCCCAGACGCAGCATCACCGCCAGCGGAATGGCAGTCGCAAAAAGGCGGACCCCGTCTGCCAGCAGACGGGTAACCATAAATGTGCTGCTGGCTGCATTGCGCATGGATGCCCCGAAACGCTCTCCCAGAAACTGGTAAGCGGTAGAAAGATTGCCTTCAATGTATTTTGGCAATAAAAAAATACTTACCAAAATACGTCCGACTATATAGCCAAAGGTTATTTGCAAAAAGGTAAGATTTCCCCCGTACGATACCGCCGGGATACTGATGAAGGTGAGCGTACTTGTTTCCGTGGCGACGACAGAAAACAATACGGCCCACCACGGAATATCGCGATTGCCGAGAAAGTAGTCGGATGTGGAAGATTGGCGGCCGGCAATCCATGTGCCGAGTCCCGCGACGGCGAGCAAATAAACAACAATTACAATGTAATCAACAAATGAAAAAGCCACGCCCAATCTTAAAATTTAATATTATTATTTTTCCGGCTTCATGTGGCTTACATTATTAATCTTTTCAATGAATATCAATTATTAACTTCTTTAGTATTTATTTGCAGTGAATTGAGTTCGATTTAATCAATCGTATCATTGACCGGATGGTAAAAAGAGAATAAAATATTTCCTTGCTATACTATTTCGCTTTGGTAAGTAGCTCTGTAGAATAGTTTATTTTGCAGATTGTAAGAAAAGATTTAAGAATCTGCATTGCTCAGCCACTCAATAAACTTTTGAATAGCCTTTCCGCGGTGGGAAATCTCATTTTTTGTTGTACTGTCCAACTCGGCAAAAGTTTGGTCAAAATTTTCCGGCAGAAAAAGCGGATCATAGCCGAATCCTCCGGCGCCGCGGCGTTCCTTTAGAATCTTGCCGCGACAGATGCCCTCGAAAGTGTGGGTTTCGTTTTCTGTTACCAATGCGGCTACCGTACGAAATCGGGCGCCTCGATTTTTTACATCAACTCCTTCCAGCTCCTCCAATAATTTTTCAACATTTTCTTCGTAGGTGGCATCCTCGCCGGCGTAGCGTGCAGAATACACGCCCGGCCGTCCATCCAGAGCATCCACTTCCAGGCCGGTATCATCCGAAAGAGATGGCAGTCCCGTTGCCTGAAACGTATAGCGGGCCTTCTTTAACGCATTGCCTTCCAGCGTTGTGCGGTCCTCTTCCACCTCTTCCAAATTCGGAAAATCGAGTGATGATTTCAGGGTGATGTCAAATGGTTTTAATGTCGCGCGGAGTTCTTCAATCTTGTCTTCATTTCGGGAGGCCAATACCAAGGTTCGTATCATAGAGAATTTTTTGTGGCTTAAAAGAATGTGTTCGGCGTACTTCCGGGGTGAATGTAATTATTGGTTGAGGTATTCAGGCGCATACTAAAATTTAAGCAAAGCTTGTCAACTTCGTGCTTTTCTCAAAATTTGCTGCATTTTTTGCTTTTCCAGCCGCGGACCAAATTGTGATACAACTTTCGATCCGGCAAGATTAGCCAACCTGCCCGCTTCAACTTCACTCATGCCATTTGTTATCCCGTAAAGGAAAGCTCCGGCAAACATATCACCGGCTCCATTGGTATCCACGGCTTCCACGGGTTGCGGATCTATTTCAATGATTTTGTTACCATCGAAGACTATTGCACCCTCGCTGCCGCGGGTGACGATAAATTTATGAGCGAATTCTTTAAGCAGAGCAACCGCCCCGTCAAGATTCTTTGTTCCGGCATAGATCTTTGCTTCCTTCTCGTTGCAAAAAAGCAGATCCACCGATTCGCCGATGACTTTCTGAAACCGC
>DASQZL010000325.1:0-15473 GCA_035638715.1 Balneolaceae bacterium | reverse complement strand
ATAATATTCCACGTAGGTGAAACCGTTAGCCAGCGTAAAAGCCGCCTGCGTGATGGGGTTGGCACCGGCCTCGGCAATATGATAGCCGGAGATGGAGACCGAGTAATAATTGCGCACCCGGTGTTCGGTGAAATATTGCTGGATATCGCCCATCATTTTCAATGCAAATTCCGTAGAAAATATGCAGGTGTTCTGCGCCTGGTCCTCCTTCAGAATATCGGCTTGAACGGTCCCCCGTACCACATTCAGGGTCTTTTCCTTAATTTTGTTGTATGTTTTTTTATCAACCAGTTTATCACCGCTGATGCCCAGCAGGCCCAGCCCGAAGCCGCCGTTTGTAGCAGGCATCTCAGCATTATATTCTGGCCGGGACGCTCCTTTTTTCTCAAAATAACGGACAATTTTTTTCTGAACCTGTTCCCAATCGCCGGTTTCTTTAAGATGTCGCTCCACCTCCTGGTCAATAGCGGTGTTCATAAACATGGCCAGGATCATCGGCGCCGGACCATTAATCGTCATCGAGACGGAAGTCTTTGAAGACGTCAGCTCAAAGCCCGAATAGAGTTTTTTCATGTCATCGATCGTGCAAATACTGACGCCGGAATTTCCTACTTTTCCGTAAATATCGGGGCGGGAGGCAGGATCTTCACCGTAGAGCGTCACCGAATCGAAGGCGGTGGAGAGCCGTGCCGCAGGCATTCCTTCACTGAGGTAATGAAATCGTTTGTTGGTCCGCTCAGGCGTGCCTTCACCGGCAAACATCCGTGTGGGATCCTCGCCCTCCCGCTTAAACGGAAATACGCCGGCCGTGAACGGGAAATAGCCCGGCAGGTTTTCCTTGAGCGCAAATTTTAATTGCTCGGCTTTGTGATCTGTTTTGGGCAGTGCTACCCTCGGAATTTTCAGCCCGCTGAGTGTTTCCCGAAACTGTTCGTTCGTAAACGTGCGATTCCGGATTTTTACATCCACCTCGACCTGCCGGTACTTCTCATACAGTTCATCCCAGCTTTTCAGAATTTTCTGGCACCGGCTGTCCAGTTTGCGGAGCCAGTGTTCGCGCATCTCTTTTAATGTATCCTTGAATGGCTCATTTTCTTCCGGTTGCCAGCGATCCAACTGTTCAAGCGTGCCTTCTACCTGATCCAGTTTACCGGCAATTTCAGCCTGATTTTCGGCCCACTGGTGATAATCGCGTATTGTTTCCGAAATTTCAGAGAGATAGCGCTGGCGCTTGCCGGGAATTATTGCCTGGCTCTGAATATTTTCAGCTGGCTTGGGATCCGTATATATTTTTGTTGACCAGTTGAGATGATAACGGTCATTAATTTCATCCATAAGGGCTTTGAAAAGGTGATTAACCCCCTTGTCATTAAACTGTGAGGCAATGGTCGGATACACCGGCATATCTTCCTGGTCAGCCTCCCAGGCACCGAGATTGCGCTTCATCTGTTTGCGGACATCGCGAAGCGCATCCAGTGAGCCTTTTTTCTCAAACTTATTAAGAACTACCAAATCGGCCAGCTCCAGCATGTTAATTTTCTCCAGTTGCGTGGCCGCCCCGTATTCACTCGTCATAACATACATGGGGATGTCCGCAAAATCGACCACCTCCGAGCCGCCCTGACCAATGCCGCTTGTTTCTACCATTACCAAATCGAACCCTGCCGTCTTACAGATTGCAATGGCGCCGTGAATGGCCCGGCTGGTCGCCTTATTTTGCGCTCGGGTCGCCAGGCTGTGCATAAATGTACGCTCCGGGTCAAGGCTGTTCATTCGGATGCGATCCCCCAGCAGTGCTCCGCCGGTTCGAACCTTCGAAGGATCGATGGAAATAACGGCAATCGACAAATTCTCAAATTCCGTGAGGAAACGCCGCACCAATTCGTCCACAAGCGTACTTTTGCCGGCGCCGCCCGTTCCGGTGATGCCCACCAGAGGGACGGGATGACCGTTTGTTGCTTTTTGAATCGGGTGATTATTACCGTCAACCAGCGCACCGTCCTTCAGGCTCACGATCTCATCGTGTCCATTTTCAAAGGCCGAAATACATCGACCAATGGTTTTATAATCTTTTGCCGAAATTCTATGCGGATCAACGTCCTCAACATCAGCCGTATCAAAATCGCAGGCTTCCAGCATGTAATTGATCATGCCTTGCAACCCCATTTCATTGCCATCCTCGACCGAAAATATATGACTCACCCCGTAATCATGCAGTTCTTCTATTTCATCATCCACGATAACACCGCCACCACCGCCAAAGACTTTTATATGGCCGGCCCCACGCTCTTCAAGCAGGTCGATCATGTATTTAAAATACTCCATGTGTCCGCCCTGATACGAGCTGATGGCAATACCCTGCACATCTTCCTGGATAGCAGCAGCCACTATTTCCTGCACCGAGCGATTATGCCCAAGATGAATCACTTCGGCACCACTGCTTTGCAAGATGCGCCGCATGATATTGATACTCGCATCATGCCCGTCGAAGAGACTGGCGGATGTCACAAATCGTATTTTGTGGCGACTTTTATATACGTCCGGGGTTGCAGTGGATTTTTCTGTTTTTTCTGACGGGCTTGAGACTTGCTGAGACATAAAGCAAAAACACCTTGTTGATAAATACTTTCTTCAGTTATTAAAAATCGATACTTATAAAACAGGTTTTCAATTTCAGCACTTCATCATTTTGCTCTCCTTGCTGAAAGCTGTTTCACAAGTCTGCGTTTCCATATAAATACAACGCATAAATGAAGCTGCATGAGCTGTATTCTCTCAATTTCACTTCGAAGTCTGTTTTAGATTTAAAAATAAAAAATTTTAGGCACTTTTTCCTGCTTGTAATCTCAAATGCTCTATACTTTGCCTGGACAAGAGGGTCATTAAATTTGCAAGCACCGATTGAAACTTTAATCCCGCAGGAGCACCAATATAAACGGGTTCCCATTCAGGATTAAATTTTTCCCGATGACGTCGTAATCCTTCCAGATTATGAAATTGCTCATTATAGCCAAAAAGCTGGCCAGCAAATTTTAGTCGATTATACCCAAGATTTTTTTCTGTCATTTCTTCAAGCGGCGCCAGCCCCAGATTAAACCACTGATATCCCTGGTCCCTGCTCCATTGCATTGTACCGGCCAGCAGAAAATCTGCCATTTTGGAAGGCATATCTGCTTTAAAGCGCAACAAATCACAGCGAGCCTCCTGTTTATTAGCGGTTTGCCAGATATTACTGAATGCAACGATATCTCCGCGTTTATGGATAATCCCAACCGGAAAATTGCTTAAATATTTTTCTTTGAAATATCCGGTTGAGAATTTCCTTTCCTCATTGTCTTTAATAGACAGCCAGCTGTCCGATACTTCTTTTAATTCACTGATGACCGAAGAAACCGCATCAGGCTGAATGACCTCATATTGATAATCACTCGACGCCATTTCCCGTAATAGGGTATGCACTTCCTGCGGCCACTGTTCAGGGCTGTTGATGCCTGCGAGGTTGATGCGAGCTTCTTCACCCATTTTTACCGTCATCAAACCGATAGCATTATAAAAATCAAGGTAGGTGTTATGCACCTGGTAGAAGACGGGCCAGCCGTCATTATTTTCACTTAACTCGGAAAACTTCCAGATCAACCCCTCTATTTCGTCTTTCGATCCCATCGGGTCACCCATCGCGATCCAGCTTTTGCCTTCAACTCCGTACATGAGGCAGGCTTGCTGCTTGTCGCTAAAAAGCAATTTTTTATCCTCCAGCAATAAAACCTTCGATTGTGCCCGGGGCGATTGATTCACAATTGACTGGGCTGCTTCAACCTGTTGTTGCTCTGTGCCTTTTTGGATACGGCTCGGCTTGAATAATTTTATGAGCCCGAATATAAGAGCCGCCCCAAGCACAGCAACCGAAGCCCTGATATAGAGCGGTGCATTACTCAGAAGCGACAAATGCCACCATAAATCACCCTGATATTCAACATACTGATAAGAAAATAATCCCAGCCAAATTGAACTGATAACAACCATGAAAATCATGGTCATCCAGACGGGAGAAAACGATTCCGAAAACAAGACGGCCCGCCGGTGAAATTCTTTGCGGCTGGGAATAAGTGCAATCAACATTACAGCGAGAATTGCTGCTTCTACGTAACTTGCCCCCTTTAATACGCTGAAAAGAATGCCAAAACTAAGAACTCCGATGGTGGTGTGCCAGGCGGCATCAATGCGGCGCTGAAGCCCGTGTGCAAGAATGAGCAGTACGGCCCCGACGATGCTGGCTAAAAAACGGGATGTTTCAATCACCGGCAGGGGTACGAAAGGTTGAAGCCAGTGGATGCGGGGCACATCAGAAGGTACCGCTCCGGAGAAGAGCAACACCACGCCGCCGATGAAAATAGTGACGCTAAAAATGCTTGGTACAACCTGGGGCAGCCATTTCGCTGTGCGATCTCCAAACTCTCTGACGACGCGCCGGTTGGTTTTATATTCCTGGTAACCCAGCAAAAACATGGCGAGCACAAGCGGAATCAAGTAATAAATCAAACGATACATCAACAGGATACCGATAACTGCTGAACCACTTATAAAATTGGTCAAATACAGGGTGACGATCGATTCAAAAACCCCAAGTCCGCCCGGCACCTGGCTGAACAGTCCGGCAATCTGAGCCAGTAAAAAAATGCCTAAAAATCCGAAAAAGGGAATGCCGGCAGCCGGAAGCAATACGTAAAGTACCAATGAAGCGAGCAGCCAATCTACCGAAGCGATAGCTATTTGTTTGATTGCCATCATGCTCCCCGGAACGGTGAAACTCCATCGCCAGAATGATATTTTTTTGTGGGCAAAAACGCTGGCCGAGCCGTAAATCACAATCATCACCCATAAAACAATACCGAGGATACGAAGAGATGCAACAGAAATAATATTATGCGGTAAATGAGGTGCAAATATCAAAAATGACAGTCCGCCCATCGAGCAAAATCCAAGCCACAGCGTCAGAGCACTAAAACCGACCATCTTGGTCACTTCAACCCCTGTAAAACCCCAGGCCGAATACAGTCGATAGCGGATAGAGCCTCCGGTAATAAGGGCCATCCCAATATTATGGCTAAAACCATAGCCGATAAAGCCTGCTTTGGCGATTTTGTTATAACCCAAATGGCGGCCGACATATTCGACCGCCAATGCGTCGTAAAGTGTCAACAGTGCATAACTCAGCGCACATAACAGCAGTGACAATAAAATCTGGCGAACGGAAATTTGAGAAATATAACGGTTTATTTCGACAATGGAATAGCGCCCCAGTTCCAGGTTTAGAAACCATACAGCCAGCCCGAAAAATATAACGCTGATAAAGGGAGTGGCTTTTTTAAGCAGGGATTGCATGAAATATCCTATTATTTCAAGTGGTTGTTCGGACCCAAATTCGAATTTTCGCGAGGAGCTTGTCCTGGCATTGAATTCGGACCTTTTTGCGAACCTTTCTTCGGTTTTTTATTCGGGATATTGAAGGTATTGAAGCTCACCGATAAAGGGGTGGTTGTTCCCTTTTGTACCATAATATTGTTTTTGACAAAATAAGGTTCAGGCGCCTTAAAGGGAGCGACTGATCCGGCATCCCACTTGCCATTTTTATTTAAATCCTGATAAATGATTAGAAGGTGCTTGTCAGGCGCCAGGTTATGAATAGTTATTTTTTCCGTAAAGCTGGTATCTGCCACTGTTTTCCCCTGCTCCGTTTTGAGCAATAATTGGGTAGGCCGGCCTGCCGCTTTTCCAGTACTATCTTTAAATGAAATTTTAAGAGCCCCAAGATCCGACTGGTGCCAAATCGTAGGCTTCACAGTGTGATGCTTTTGCGTAATCGGGTTCCAAAAATTAAATGCGTAATCCTTGTCTTTTTTCCATGCACTGTCTGGCATTACCTTTACCTTATTATGCTGTATGGAAAGATGGCTCCAGTGTGTATAAACTGAATCGCCGTCGGTCACAGAAAGAGAGTCCCGGATCACAGCGTTCGTGATGGGCTTAGCATAGGCAACCTCCACGGGGTCCGTCGGGAAAATACCCGTTCCCACTGAAGTTCCGACAAGGCGTTGACGAGTAGTATCTTTCTGGGATGAACCGGTGAAATATTTCTCAGTCGCTGGTTGAACATTTCCCGCATTATCGACAATATTTTTTATGCTGAGTTTAAAAGTACTGTCGGGCGATAACGGTTTAGTACTCTGTGCAAACAACACATATTTTTCTTTGGGCAGTGTATATAAGGGATACACGCCGGCAAATTTTTGTCCGGTGCTGCTATCCTGTAAACTAAAATGCGTGCTGTCCGTAAGGTTTATATCCTCACTGAACCGGAGTCGCAGACGCTGACTCGAAAACAGCCCCACCCCTTGCAGCTTGGGCTTGGTGGTATCACTTTTGGCAATGTAAAGGGTACCCAGGGTATCTTTACCCGCCTTTTTAAGGGAATCAAACTCTTTATTAAATGGTTGCGCGCGTTCCTGCTTCGGTTCCCAAATCTTATCTCTGTTAACATCGTTTACCCAGAATGCCTTGTAACTTCCGGGACTAAGATAAGAGAAATTCACCACGCCACTGGTGTCTGTCTCAGCGATGTAGTTGGCAGGTTTCGACAAATCGACCGGCTTTCGATACAGTAATACCCTCTTCCCCTTGCTGGTTTTGCCCGTTTGTGCATCGATAACCTGTCCCACCAATTGTCCTTTATCAATACTTGGTCCGGTTGAAAAAGCAATTTTATACGGTTTGTCCATGGTATTTCCGTGGAGATCCGAAAAATCGGTACCCACTGTTATGATCAACGTCGTTGAATCGGGCAGCGAGCGATTGAATTTAATCGCCACTGACTTTTTACCCCAGTCGAGATGATGCTTAATGCCGGTGCTCGGTTCAATTTGCAACGCCTTGGATAACGTATTGCGCTTCACATATTCTGAGAAATGCAGTTCCACTTTGTCGCCTTTATAATTGACAGTACCGGTTGATGGGGTGGCTTTAACAATTTTAGGGCCTGTTTTATCCGGCGGACCTCCGGTAGGCGAAGAAGGGGTTGCGCAGGAATAGAGCAAAGTAACTAAACCGGCAATGAGAAAAATTCGGATGTATCGAACCAAATTCAATTAATTCATTTTTTGACATCAACGTACTGTAAGATAGGCAAAAGTATTCATTATCCCGCAAATTTGCATCAAAGAATAAGGAAAATATACCGGCACTTGGTAGTCCCCGAGATGATATTAATCGAGATTTTGCGTTAACAGATGACCTTCGGGAATTGTCCATCTATCAGGGTTTGTCTTCCCGCAGGCCGATGCGGGTCTCTATGCCTCCCTCATTCATTTTTAATAGACTAATTCGTTGATAGCTGGCAGACAGTCCCGACGCCAATTCCCATTTTCAACAATTTTCCTTCTATCCGGAGGTTGCGAAAACCCAAAAGAATCTCACGCTAATAAACTCAAAGGAGACAAAAAATGTTTATCTTTATTGCTTTTATGATCCGTCTCAGGCGGAAAATATAAGGATGAATTTGAAATTTAAGCATACTCATGAACAAACTCACCGCTAATATCACGAATCAGCCCGTGCTTTCCCGCCCCGCCCTATACACTGACTTCTACGAATTAACGATGGCTCAGGGATATTTTCTTTCAGGCCGCGGTGAACAAAGAGCCTGTTTTGATTATTTTTTTCGTGACCTTCCCTTTAATGGCGGCTATGTGATTTTTGCCGGCCTTGCTGATTTACTTTCCATTATCGAAGATTTTCATTTTCATGAAGATGAGCTTGACTATTTAGCGGAGCAAGGCTTTAATGCTGACTTCCTCGATTTCCTGCGAAACTTTGAATTTACCGCCACTATTCATGCAGCCCGCGAGGGTGAAATTGTTTTTCCGGTTGAACCGGTCGTGCGTGTTGAAGGAACCATCATCGAAGCACAAATTCTGGAGACGCTACTGCTGAATATCCTCAATTTTGAATCACTCATTGCTACCAAAGCCCGCCGGATGAAATATGCCGCCGGAGACCGCAAGGTTATTGACTTCGGATTGCGACGCGCGCAGGGACTCGGAGGCATTCAGGCCAGCAAGGCAGCTATTATCGGAGGCGTTGAAGCCACATCGAATACGTATTCTGCACGCAAACATGAAATCCCTGCCAGCGGTACCATGGCTCATTCCTGGGTGCAATCGTTTGAAGATGAAATCACTTCATTCCGTACCTACGCTAAATATTTTTCTGATAAAACCATCTTGCTCGTTGATACTTACGACACGCTAAGCAGCGGTGTGCCCAATGCCATCAAGGTGGCAAAGGAAATGGAAAAAAACGGGCATAAACTGCAGGGCATCCGGCTGGACAGCGGCGATCTCGCCTACTATTCAAGAAAAGCACGCCGGCAGCTTGATCGCGCTGGTCTGGAATATGTCAAAATTGCTGCTTCAAACCAGCTTGATGAACACCTGATCGAGAGTTTGATCAAACAGCAAGCCCCCATCGATCTGTTTGGGGTCGGCACGCGCCTGGTAACCGGTCATGAGACCCCTGCCCTGGATGGTGTTTACAAACTGGCTTCATTTAATGAGAAACCAACCCTGAAAATTTCCGAAAATGTTGAGAAAGTCACCCTTCCGGGATTTAAACGCACAACAAGATATTCTGATGACAAAGGACGATTTTTAGGTGATGCTGTTCTTTTGGATGGTGAACCATCGGCAGAGGTCATGTATCATCCGTATTACCCCAGCAAGTATACGAATGTAACAGCCTTCGAATCAGAGCCGTTGCTTCATTCCGTGATGGAAAAAGGCCAGCGTACCAACTCGATACCCTCCGTGCGGGAAAGCGCTCAATATGCCGAAGATCGTTTCCAGCAATTAAATCCGGAGCACAAACGTTTTGAAAATCCACATATTTATAAAGTGGGCATTAGTGAAAAACTGATGAACCTGCGCAACCAACTAAAAGAAAAATTTCATAAAAAGCATTAAGCTATGCAAGCTTTACTTATCATAGATGTTCAAAATGATTTTTGTCCCGGTGGATCGCTTGAAGTCCCTGATGGCGATCAGATTGTACCTGTTATCAATAAACTTTCAAGCCAGTTTGATGCGGTCATTCAAACGCGCGACTGGCACCCTGAAGGACATTCCTCATTTGCATCTTCGCATGATGATAAGGAACCGTTCGAGACCACTGAGATGCCGTACGGCCGGCAGGTTCTGTGGCCCGATCACTGCGTGCAAAATTCGCAGGGGGCTGAATTTCATCCTGATCTGAATACCCGAAATACACAGCTCATCATCCGTAAGGGATTTAGAGAAAATATTGATTCCTATTCGGCTTTTTTTGCGAATGATCATGAGACTTCAACCGGTCTGAGTGGATATTTGAGAGAGCGAAATATTAACAAGATTTTTGTTGCCGGACTGGCTACGGATTTTTGCGTGAAATGGTCGGTGATGGATGGACTCGATGAAGGTTTTGAAGTGACTGTCATTGAGGACGCGGTGAAAGGCATCGATATCGAAGGTTCGGTAGCCGAAGCCTGGAACGAAATGGAAGCCGCGGGCGCCGATCGTATTTCTTCTAAGGATTTGATTTGATGGGGGTTTGAGATAAAAGAAATGTTATGGTTGACCCATCTCCTGATCTTCATCCCTATCCGCCTTTTCAGTGGGACAGACTCCTGAGTTCCACAGGGCACCGTTGGCATATAAGGAAGGAGGACCCTATTTTGCAGCAATTCCAATTTGCCTATTATGTTCTCGAATCTTATCTCGAATTCTCTTTACTTTAAATAAAACGTTTGCTGCTATGCATTTCCAAAGTGCCTGGCAACTAAAAATAAAAGTATGAATTACGATTTTTGCATTCTTGGCGCCGGCATTGCGGGCCTCTCACTGGCTGATGCTCTTCTGGAGCAAAATTTTACAGTTGCCGTGTTGGAAAAACATGATGTCGCCGCCGGAGCTTCCGGCACGCCCGGCGGACTGGTGAATCCGGCAACGGGCCGGCGGGCTAAAAAAACATGGAAAACCGAACAATGCTATCCCGCCATCCGCCACAATTTGGAAAAAATTCAGAACTTTTCCTCTCAAAAATTCTTCCGAAACAACGGCCTGCTTCGCCCTGCCCTTTCCCACAAAATGGCACGAAAAATGCACGAACGATACGAGGAGACCTCATGGCCGGAGGGCTGGTGTATCTGGCAATCGGAACAGCAAATCAAGGATCGTCATCCGGGCATCAACTGCGTGGACGGCGGACTGTGGCTCCCGATTGGCCTCACGGTTGATGTTGGGGCTTACCTGCACGCCTATGCCGATTTTTTAGTCGCAAAAGATGTTCTTATTGAGACGGGGGTTGAACCGGATTTCCATCGAAAAAACAACCGTTGGACGGTTCAAATATCAGGAACCCAACTTCAATGTGAGCATCTGGTATTTGCTACGGGGTTTGATACGACTCATCACCCGTTCTGGAAATTTTTGCCTCTTGAAGGCGTAAAAGGACAGGTAGCCCGATTCAAGGCAAAAAAACCGTTGCTTGCATTTGATCACTCTATCTCCAGTATGGGCTACATCGCCCGTCTGGGCAAGCCGACCGAATTTATACAGGGCAGCACCTATAATCATGATTTTGATGATATTCAGCCCGATACGGAAGGCGTGGAATACCTGCGGGGACGAAGCCGGAAAGTGCTCCCCGAATTAGCAAAAAATGCAACCCTCATCGATCAATGGGCCGGCGTACGGCTCAACGCACCGGATCGAAAGCCGGTGTTGGGCTCCCATCCCGAGATAAAAAACCTGCATGTTTTCACCGCTTTGAGCTCCAAAGGACTGATGTACGGGAAATTTTTAGCAGAACATTTTGCCGATCATTTTAGAAATAGTACGCCTCTTTTCCCGGAAATTTCAATTGAACGCTTCGGATCAGCGTAATCGCGATTGTCTGTTAACGGATTTAGGAATGATTAATATTTATGTTCTGAAAAAAGTAGCCAACTTGAAATTAATTGCAAGAAGGGGCAAACGCTATGGACTTATTAAACGGTAAATAATCTGCCGTTAAGCACCAATTTTGAACTCATCATGTCAGAGAAACCAGGGACCAATTTTGGTAGGCATTCGAGACGCCCGACCGTGATTTTCCAACCCTGCTATTCGGTGTCTGCAGTGGAATGGGCTTTGGCAGAGGGACGCATGTCCTGCACGCGCAGAACTTTGAAAAGCACAATCCAGAGAAGGATGCAGATACCACCGCTGACTATGGCGTCGACAAGAAACGCTCCCGTGATGCCGTTCCAGTCGAAGCCGTGGCCGTCGACAATTTCCATGTAGAAGATGGGGAAATTCAGTGCGTTGGTGAGCACAGCGAAGATGGTTGCAGCAAGCGGATTATCTTTACCGATGACGTCATAAACGATGGCGAAACTTGTGGCGAAGGCCGCGGCCTGAAAAAGATTTTCGCCAAAGAAGGCCAGGCCGTAGGTATACGGCGCACGCGGCAACAACAGCAGGCTGAGCGTGAAACAGGCGCCGATGATTCCAATGGCCAGATACATGGGACGCAATGGTAATTTTTTGGCAATGGGCGGGATCAGGAAACTGCCGATGACGCCCGCCACAATGCTGCCCACACCGCTAAATAAGCTGACCAGCCCCGGGCTGGCACTGAAATCCTTGCCCCAGCCACCAAGGGTATTGGTCAGCGCAAAGGATGCGGAAGGCAGAATAAACATGGCCAGGGCTACCAGCACTTCACGCCGTTTGAAAAGCGCCAAAATATCCCGGCCAAAACGACGAAAACTCTCGCCGGCCAGGGTGTCATCAGCCGCGGGCGCTGGAATGAAGAAAAAGGCCAGCATCGGGGCCAGAAAGATCACCAGAATCAGCAGCGCACCGTGACCCGGTGAAAAATGTTGGGTGATGAAGCCGGAGATCAGCACGCCCAGCCCGCCGCTGCAGATATTGAATATGGTGTTCCATGCGCCGAGGTTACTATTTTGTTCCTTTTCTATGAGGGCGCCGGTCCAGCCGCCGACTGCCGCGCCATACAGGGCGAGAGACATATATGCGACGACCATGACGGCTTCGATTTCCGCTTTTGAGGGGTGATAAACACCGTGAACGCCGTGCCAAAAACGGCGAGCAGGCCAAACACCAGTGCATAGGTGCGGCGGCGGAAACGCACATCAAGAATGGGTGCGACCAGGAATATCCAGAAGCCGGGCGAGGTGATTACCGCAACCGCAACGGCGATGTGGCCACCGGGAACATTCTGGGCGGCAAGAATCTGCGGCAGCGTGACGATGATAAAGCCAGCCACCATGCCGAAGGTGGCAACGGGGATGCTTAGCACCCACTCGGGCGGGACGCGGCGGGCGGGGCTCATATAACGTCCCCTTGGGATCTGCTTGTTCCGGAAGGAATTGCAGCGATCCCCCACGGGCAGATACGATCATCCAATTCTTTTTCAGCAAACATAGAACCTGTGTACATATTTACAGTAACTGTTCTGCAACAATTACATCTCATAACTGTAATGCCATATAATTAAAATCTAAATAATGGTATAAAATATTCATTAACTAAACAACATATAATAGTGACATCCAAAGTACCGATCCTGAAAGTAATAGATTCACCAACTGCGCTGGATATTTCCCAAGATGAAAAACTTGCAATGGTCGCATAACTTTAAGCAC
Source organism: Balneolaceae bacterium (assembly GCA_035638715.1). Taxonomy (GTDB): domain Bacteria; phylum Bacteroidota; class Rhodothermia; order Balneolales; family Balneolaceae; genus SMO-BIN1. Next base: position 2,737 of record DASQZL010000325.1, on the reverse strand, counting down.
AGGATCCCAAATGCTGATACCGGCTATACATTGTAAAAGTACTGTCATATACTAAAGTTGAGAACCTGTACCGACTATGTCGATATTCCTCTCCCGAACTTTTGGCTTGTTTATTTAAATGCCGGCAGATCCCCGGCGCATCAATTCCTGGCGGACAGCTAATCCGACCACGATCGCCGAAACCGGCTGCCAGTTAAAAGTTGAAAGAAATAGAATTATAGAAAAAGTAAAAAAATATACGGGGTGAGGACTATTCCCTTGACATTTTCCTTTTTAAAGGGGTTAGGCGTACTTATTAGCAATTTTAAAATTTAAGACTTACATAAATATTTGCATGTTCCAGTTTCATTAGAGCAAATTCCATAACCTTTAGATTCATATATTTTAAAAACAGCTCTTATAACAGGCAAGGGTAAATCCAATTGAATTTTTTTACCATCTAACCACTTTCCAAATTCACAGTTCTCCACTAATTCAATTAAAGAATCCATTTTCTTTTCGTCTTCTGCAATCGAACATAAATACATAATAAAAAAGGGATCGGCGACGTATATGCCTGAGGGATATCTTTGGCCTAATGTCTTCTTTTGTTTTATATAATTATTTGCTTCCAAGACAGCTAAAGACTTACTGTATTCCTGATAAAATTTATCATTAAATTCTAAGCCTGTTGAATTTTCTAATTTCAATTTATCATATATTAATTGAGCTAATGCAGGTATATCAGGATGCAGATTACTTATGGGATCTTCAAGTTTAGATAATCTTTCTTTAATTTCTTTAGATTCAACTTCTGATAATGCTTGAAGGAAAGGTGCAGAGCCTGGCATCCCGGATCCCACAATCTTAATTAAAGTAATAAGCCAATCATAGTTTTTATTCATTGCGATGAGTTGATTTTGAAATATTTCTCCACCATTTTATTCAGATAGTCTTGATTCCACAACTCGACCGGGTTGCCCTCTGCCTGATTATATGCTTGATTTGTAAAATCAGAAGTAGTAATTAAAATGCCTTTATTAGCCTTATAATCTTTATATGACATTGAACCAATTAACCTTTGAACGGCTCTATTTCCAATATTATTACCAACTGAGTATTTTTTTGCTTGTATAGCTACCACATCTTCACCCTTTTTTGCAATTACGTCAATTCCAAAATCCCCAGTTTTTGATGTTACCTTGGCTGAATAGCCCATTTTATTAAATAGTTTGGCTATAAACCTCTCAAATTCAAAAGGTTGCATTAACTCATATTCAGTATCTATAAAAACTTTGTATTTATTACCTTTTGATTCCAAGTTTATACTTAGCCGACTCACAAGTAAATTAATTCTTTGTTCATATTCTTTGAAAATAGGTTCCCATATATTTTGCAAGAAAAAGTCTAAAGTTGAAATTGGACGCCCATTTTCTGTAAAAAAGTCAGGATATTGTTGTGAAAATCTATTTAGGTCATTTTTGAAATCGTTAAAAGACTCAGGGCCGATATGTTGGGTTTTCCAAAATTTCCATTTATTATTTTTCCATTTATTAAATAGGGGTTTAATTTGATTATATTCGGTGTTACTGAAGACATTCCGGTTACCTTTTATAGTTTTAACAAACGTGCCAACAGCATCTCCATATAAGGCGTCATAAAAAACTTGAATAAGGGCAACGACATCATCTTCTTTCTTTGGATATGAATCTTCGTTTAGCTTCTTTTCAAGCTGATCACAAACATTTTTTAGCTTGTTCTTGTGTTTTTCAATATTCATCTGATTAAAATCTGATAGTTATTGTATTAAAGTAAGCCTAACTATAATTATATCAAATACCTGCTTTGATAAATTATTATGTATTGCTTAATAATATCAAAAAAGTTGGGGATTAATTCTACAAGAAAGATGATAACAATATTATGTCAAACGGGTTTGACATAATATGTTGATAAAATATTGAACATCACGAGTTGGTGTTGCGAATATTTTTTGGATCATAACAGTACGGAAGATGCCCCGGTATTTTCCTTGAATTCTGCAAATTCTAATACACATCCCGTTATCTGATCGGGAGGCCATAAAATCGGCTATATTTTATCAAAGCTTTAAATTGTACACCCCGATATAAGTATGGGTATTTGAGATAAAAAATTACAACTGCGCTAAAAACGGAACGTTCACGCGCACCACCAAAAATGCCCCCCCCTCCGTCCAATATTTTATCTTAAACTGTTTAATTATTCTTTTTGGGCCACCATCAGAAAGATGGGAAATATTTTTGTCTCTCCTGACTCGTCCACTTCACGCTCCATTTTATAGGCGGTTGAAAAGTCAATCTGCGTGAAGCCCACTTCCTTTGCTATTTCGGCCAGCTCTTTTCGGTCAAAACCTCTGTGTACATCATCAACGTCGTGACCGTGAAAAGATCCGTCTTCCTTGTCGAGATCAGCCACGCACAGGTAACCGCCGGGATTCAACAGCGCGTAAAACTGACTGAGAATTTTCCGGGTGTCGGGGATGTGATGCAGCGTCATCATTGTATAGACCAAATCATACCGTGCGTCAGGAAGCGGGTCCGTGGACAGATTAAGTTTAACCGGCTTCATATCATCAGCCGATGCAGTTCTTATTTTATCCCGCAATACTTCCAGCATGCCATCCGAATTATCAGCCAGCGTAATGGGTCCTATTTTTTCGCGGAGTGCAAAACTGAGCAGGCCGGTGCCGCAACCGTACTCAAAAGCAGACATCTTT
>DASQZL010000324.1:0-8003 GCA_035638715.1 Balneolaceae bacterium | reverse complement strand
AAGTAAATGAAACTTGTCTGGGAAATTATAAAGAACTTTAACAAGTTAATACTTCAATTTATAAAGTAAAATTCAGTTTTTTTCACCCCTCTAAAGTAAGTTTACTGTTCGGTATTGTTGCTTTGTTTCAGCCAATATTTTTGGAAGCTCCGAACATCTGGAGTGCTTTAAAACTTTATTAAGTCAGAATGTTGGGGGCTTTTTCACCGTACCTATCTTTTCTTTAATACAATCGACTTCTAATCGTATAAGTTTAATTAAACTTGATGAAGTCCAATTATAATGGACATAAAATGACATAAATAGGTGGTTTCAAAGCCTTTGTTATAATAATGGCTTTTCTTTTATTTATCGTACATGTTGTTCAAGAGCCTTTACAAAGCGCTCCGGCGATTCCGGATCCATATTAAAATACAGAGAGGGTTCAATGAGTTCCAGTTCCATCAGGGCAAAATGGTTATCAGATGTCCGCACGAAATCTATGCGTGCATAAAGAGGTGTTTCATGAAGCATCTGCATGGTTTGCTTCCCCAAATTCTTCAGTTTTTTTTCGGGTTTAATTAAGCGCAATTGTCCGCCATGTTCTTCCTGCACGCGAAAATCGCCCTGTTTCGGAGTTTTTAATACAGTATGACTATATGTCCCGCTAAAATAGAAAAGTGAAAATTCACCTTCTTCAATAATATTTTGCATCATCGGCTGCACCATAAAAGGCTGCTCAGCAAATATGCTGCGAATTTCTTTCAAAGTAGCTTTTGGCGGATATTTTTGTAGTCGGAACGTACAATCGGCGCCGGCACTAATTACAGGTTTAATAATTATTTCCTCTGCGTCAAAAAGTTTAAAGAAAGAGGTAATATTTTGTTCACCCCATTTCGGCCGCCAGTGCGTGGGAACAATCGGAATCCCTTTAGCCTGTATATCCCGCAAGTAGCGTTTGTCGATATTCCATCGAACGATTTCCAGGGAATTCTCAAGCCGGGCCGATGAATGATCAATGTTTTCAAGTACGTCCAAAAATTTTTCCGGGTCGTGATAATAATCCCACGGCGAACGGATAATTACAATATTAAACCGATCCCAGTCTGTATTTTTACGGCGCCAGGGGACTTCATGGACCTCCCAGCCGTTTTTACGAAGCGGTTCAACAAGCAGTTGGTCATAACATTCAAAATCATCCAGATCTTCGATCGTAAGAAAAGCGCAATGTTTCATTGAAAAATGATGAAAAATATCTTAGAAATTGTTTAAAATTAAATTGGCATTTATAATTTGGTTATTTTTGTTGCTCCTCATGCTTATCCATGATTTCGGATTTGCAATTTTTAGCTACTGAAATTATTAATAATATGAACGTTTTAATAGCAGAATGATTTTAAATCAATGCAATGATATAAATAAATTCAACCAGTTATCGAAAATTTATCGGATAAAAAGAAATGGCTGAACTTGTTTACCTCAATGATGTAAAACGCGTACCTAATTCGGTGATTACCGTAGGAACCTTCGACGGAGTGCATACGGGACACCGCGTTCTTATGAGAACCGTTTTGAGTAAAGCAAAGGAGCGTAATGCCCGCAGCGTGATTGTGACATTCGATCCGCACCCGCGCGAAATTATTAATCCCGGTGATGCCGGTATAAAGTTGCTCACAACATTGCAGGAGCGTCGCGAAATTCTTGAGGAATTGGGAATCGACCTGTTGGTGGTAATTCCCTTCGATCGCGATTTTTCGCTTCTGAGCGCTGAGGAATTCATACGTGATATTATTTATCAGCAGGTAGGAGTCAGCGAATTTGTGATTGGTTATGATCATCATTTTGGTCATGATCGTGAGGGCACCATCGAAACGGTAGAACGATTGGGAAAACAACTCGGATTTGATGCATACGTTGTATCCAAACAGGAAGTGGGGGATCAGGCTGTAAGCAGTTCTACCATTCGCCATGCCATAAGTGATGAAGGAAACATGGAAAAAACGGCAGAAATGCTTCAGCGTTATTATCGGTTAAGCGGGACCGTTGTGCACGGCGAAAAGCGCGGCAAGAAACTTGGTTTTCCCACAGCGAACATCAAGCCGGTTGAAGCCCGTAAAATCATTCCTAAAAATGGGATTTATGCGGTCAAATGCAAAATTGGCAAAAAAGAATGGGGCGGCATGATGAATATTGGTACGCGTCCGACTTTTGGCGGAACCGAACGAACACTTGAAGTTCATCTGTTTGATTTTAAGGAAATAATTTATGGAAAAACGATTGAAATTTTGTTTGTTAAACGCATCCGGGATGAACTGGAATTCAATGAGATTGACGAATTAATAGCCCGGATGAAGGATGATGAAGTGCAAGCGCGCTCTATTTTAGAGGGAATTTAATTTAATTGCAACCTACGGTTTAAAGGCTTATTTTTCCGAGTTGAAAATATTATATGTTATTGACTAATTGAATTATCAGAACCAAAAACCAACATGACTATTACAAAAGAACGAAAACAAGAAATTATAGAAGAATATGGCGGAGCCTCTGAAAATTCCGGCTCCACGGAAGCACAAATTGCTATTCTTACTGAGCGAATTAATGATTTGACGGACCATCTCAGAAATCATGAGAAAGATCATGCTTCGCGGCGCGGATTACTCAAGATGGTCGGTAAGCGTCGGCGTTTGCTCAACTATTTAAAAGAGAAAGATATTGATGCTTACCGCGAGCTAATCAGTGATCTCGGTATTCGCAAGTAAGTATAATTAAGTATAAAAGGCACGCGGTTGCGTGCTTTTTTTGTGTGTCCTTGTATCTTTTCAGTGGCTATTATAACCGTAAGGGGACCCATCAATTTTATTCGTTAAAACTCAAATTGGATTATTTTAAAGTATAATGAAAGAAGATTTTAGAAGTGTAGAATTTGCGCCGGGTAAAACCTTATCGGTTGAAACGGGCCGTATTGCCAAGCAGGCAGATGGGGCCGTCGTTGTTCGTATGGGTGATACCATGGTGCTATGTACGGCAGTAAGTGAAGATGAGGCTAAACCTGAACAGGGCTTTTTCCCGTTGACAGTCGATCTCAGGGAAAGTTTTTCAGCAGGCGGTAAATTCCCCGGCGGCTTCCGCAAGCGCGAGGGGCGCCCCAATGAAAAGGAAATTCTGTCCAGCCGGCTTATTGACCGAACCATACGTCCGCTTTTCCCGGATGGATATCGTTGCGAGACGCAGATAATTTGTTCTGTTCTCTCCTCGGATGATGAAAATGACGGCGATGTGTTGGGCGGTTTTGGCGCCAGCGCGGCACTTCATATTTCAGATGCCCCTTTTCAGGGACCTTCAGCGGAGGTACGCGTAGGGCGCATTGACGGTGAATTTATTATCAATCCTACCATCACCGAACAAAAAGACAGCGACATTGATCTGATTGTCGGTGGCACGGCCGACAGCGTACTGATGATTGAGGGCGATATGGAAGAAATTTCTGAACAGGAAATGCTCGAAGCAATCAAAGCCGGTCAGGATGCCATCGAGAAACTTTGTGCTTTTCAGGAAGAATTGCGTGAAGAATTTGGGAAGGAGAAACGCACTTTTGAACCTGAACCCGTAGATGAAGATCTCGAAGCAAAAGTTAAAGAGATGGCTGAGGATCAAATTCGCGAGCTTGTTAACGTCGGCCTCGGCAAGGAAGAGTATAGTGAACGGTTGAAAGAGATCAAAGAATCGGTTGTCGAGGAACTGACTGAAGTTGAAGAGTATGAAGAGGAAGAAGGTACGATCCAAAATATTCTAAGCAATCTTGAAAAAGAACAGCTTCGCGGCCTGATATTAGAAAAAAAACGCCGCATCGACGGTCGTTCTCCCGAAGATATTCGTGATATCTGGACGGAAATCGGCTATCTCGCCCGAACCCACGGATCAGCAATTTTTACGCGGGGTGAAACGCAAGCGCTGGTTTCCACCACGCTGGGAACCAAAAAAGATGCACAGCGGGTCGATACTTTACTGGTTGAAGAGGACAAGAATTTTTATCTGCACTATAATTTTCCTCCGTACAGCGTTGGGGAGGCACGTTACCTGCGTGGTCCCGGCCGCCGTGAAATTGGCCATGGTCACCTGGCCGAGCGGGCCATACGAAAGATGATGCCTGCATTTGAAGATTTTGGCTATGTCATCCGGGTCATTTCAGATATCACCGAATCAAACGGTTCATCTTCCATGGCCACGGTTTGTGGTGGTTCGATGGCACTGATGGATGCCGGCGTCCCATTGAAAAAACCGGTAGCCGGTATCGCGATGGGCATGATCGTCGGGGACGATGAAACCGTCGTACTTTCGGATATCCGTGGGGAAGAAGATTTTATGGGTGACATGGATTTCAAGACGGCCGGGACCAAAGACGGCATTACGGCCTGCCAGATGGATATGAAGGTTCAGGGTATTTCGTTTGAAGTACTCGAAGAAGCACTCCAACAGGCTCGCAAGGGACGCGATCATATCCTGGAGAAAATGGCTGAATCTATTTCAACACCCCGCGATCATATTTCGGAATACGCCCCGCAGTTTGTGAATATGGAAATTGAAGCGGAAGACATCGGTTCGGTAATCGGTCCGGGTGGTGAAGTTATTCAAACCCTGCAGAAAGAAACGGATACTGAAATTTGGGTTGAGGAAGATGAGGACCGCGGAAAAGGCCTCATAACGATTAGTGCAAATGATCTTGATAATGCCAAGGAGGCGGAAAAAAGAATCAAAGGTATCGTAGGCCATCTTGAGGAAGGATCTACTTATACCGGCGAGGTTAAAACAATCAAAAATTACGGCGCTTTTGTCGAAATTGTTCCCGGCAAAGATGGATTGTTGCATATATCCGAAATCAGTCACGAGCATATTGAAAATGTCCGTGACGAACTTGCGGTCGGGGATGAAATCCAAGTTAAACTGCTGCAAATTCAACGCGGCGGCAAGCTTCGGTTATCAATGAAAGCTCTGTCACAAGAAGAGAAAGAATCCGACGAAAGTTAAGCCGGGTCTGAAGCTTCAAAGAAGTCTGTATTACAGCGCTATCCTGTATTTCGGGATGGCGCTTTTTTGTTAGGGGCGTTTTGCAAGAACTTCCTGGGGATATTCTGCGAACACGATTGAAGAAGGTCCTGAAATTTGGTATTTGCCTTGGGAAACTTCGTGATAGCTAAAATATTACACACTCCGAATTTGATAGTATTTGACTCAAATAACTAATTGATAGAATGCAGACCAACTGGAATGTGAACTAAATTATCCTAATGATCACTTTTTAACCACTATGACAGAAACAAATCTTGTAGAAAAAACCACGCTCAATAACGGGCTTACCATTGTTACCGAAAATGTAGAGAGTGTTAAAAGCGTATCTGTGGGCATTTGGGCGAAGACCGGCAGTCGTAATGAAACCGATAGGCAAGCCGGTATCACACATTTTCTGGAACACATGCTTTTTAAAGGGACTGAAAACCGTTCGTCATACGATATTGCCTTGAGCATGGAATCGGTTGGCGGGTATTTAAATGCATTTACCTCTTCGGAATACACTTGCTACTATTCACGCTGCCTCGACACGCAGCTCGAAAAAGCCCTTGATGTGCTCTCCGATATGGTTTTGCATCCCTCTTTTCCAGAGGATGAAATTGCAAAGGAGAAAAAAGTAGTCATCGAGGAAATGAAAATGTACCGCGATCGCCCGAGTGACTACCTGATGGAAAAATTCAGCGGAGCGGTTTTTGACGGACATCCGCTGGGCCGGCCGGTTTTGGGTTTTGAAGAAACGGTTTCCGACTTTCAGCGGCAAGACCTATATGATTATATGAACGATCGCTATCAACCCGATAATTTACTGGTTGCTGTTGCTGGTAATATGCATCATGATGAAGTTGTCCGTTTGGTGGATCAGTTTTTCTCGGGTGTTGAAGTACATGGTGGAGCTGGACAGGATTTTTCGCTCACACCTTACGAACCACGGCAGCAGGTCCTTAAAAAGGTGATAGAACAAACCCATTTGATGGTGGGACGCCGCGGTTTATCATTTGATCACGACGACAAATATAAACTCCTGCTCACCAATGCGATTTTGGGTGGCGGAATGAGCTCACGGTTACACCAAAATATTCGCGAAAAATATGGTTATTGCTATACCGTCAGCTCCTTTAACCGGGCCTATAGTGATACAGGGCTCTACGGCGTTTATGTGGGGACCGATGTTGATTATGTGGATCATGCGGAAGAGCTGATATTCAAGGAATTATCCCGATTGCAGAACGAACGGGTACCTCAAAAAGAGTTGGATGAAGCGAAAGCCCAATTAAAGGGCAAATTATTACTAACACTGGAAAATATGAGCAACAGGATGCGAAGGCTGGCTAAAAGCGAGATTTATTATAACCGGTTCATTACGCTTGATGAACTGATATCAAATATTGAAGCGGTTGAAGCAGAAGAAATTCAGGAGTTTACCGGTGATTTTTTCGATCAGTCGCAGTTTTCAAAGTCGGTTTTGCTTCCTGAAGATTGATTTGCGCGCAAGGCATCACAGGGAAACTTAAAATGGTAAAATATTTTTCATTCTAAAAAGAGTCTCCATCTCCCGAATGGCTGAGCGTGAACGGGATGGTAAATCTTTAAAATTAACCTTTGCCATCATGGTGATGTTTTATGATTTTCAGAGAGGGGAGATCGTAATTCATAACATAAATTAGGACATATTATTAGGAGCAGATGATTTATATAAAAAGTTTGTCAAATCATGTTGAAGAAGAGGTAACTCTCAAAGGATGGGTTTATAATTATCGAAGCAGTAAAAACTTGTATTTTATCGAGCTGCGCGACGGTTCCGGCATCTGTCAATGTGTAGTCGCAAAAGATGAGGTCGACGAAAGAGTGTGGGATGCGGCCGAATCGCTGCGCCAGGAAAGTTCGCTTGCCATAACCGGAAAAGTCGTTGAAGATGAGCGAAGCCCGGGCGGTTATGAATTGCAGGTTTCTGACATCGGGGTTATTCAAATCGCCGAGGACTATCCCATCACCCTCAAAGAGCATGGTGTTGAATTTTTGATGGAAAATCGCCATCTGTGGTTGCGCAGCCAGCGCCAGTGGGCCGCCATGCGAGTACGGAATGAAATTATTTTTGCCATCCATAGTTTTTTTCAGGAGCGGGGATTTATACAGATGGACGCTCCTATTTTTACAGGAAATGCTGCCGAGGGTACAACCAGCCTGTTTGAAACGGAATATTTCGATGAGATAGCCTATCTCACTCAGTCCGGGCAGCTTTATGGCGAGGCGATGGCGATGGCACATGGACTTATTTATACTTTCGGACCCACCTTCAGGGCGGAAAAAAGCAAGACGCGCCGTCATCTGACTGAGTTCTGGATGATTGAACCGGAAATGGCTTTCTATGATCTGGATATGAATATGGATCTGGCAGAAGACTTGATAAAAGCGATCATTCAGCGAGTGGTTGATAAATGCGGCGATGAGCTTGAAATTCTGGAACGCGACACTGAAAAACTCCGCAAGGTTGTGAATGAAAAATTTTCGCGCATATCCTATTCAGAGGCGGTCGAAACACTGAAAAGCGACGAGACGGCCGATATGCTTGATGAAATGGCGGAAGCCCGGGAACAGGAAAAAATTGAATTAGATGAGGAACGAACGGAATTGACGGCCGAACGCGGGCAAGCTAAAAAATGGCGCAAGGCACAAATCGACCAGCGCATCAAAGAAATTTCTGCGCGTGAGGATGAAATAGAGGAAGATTTGCGAAATATTCCAAGCTGGAAAAAATCGGCCCAGGAGTTTGAGTGGGGCAGCGATTTCGGAGGCAGCGATGAAACAATCCTCACTAAGCAGTATGATGTACCCATTCATGTACATCGTTATCCGGCTGAAGTGAAGGCTTTCTATATGAAACGCGATCCTGAGGATGACCGGCTGGCACTGGCCTGTGATATGCTGGCCCCGGAAGGATACGGGGAAATCATCGGCGG
>DASQZL010000323.1:0-2142 GCA_035638715.1 Balneolaceae bacterium | reverse complement strand
AGGCCGGGTAAAAGTATATAAAAATACCGTTGCCAAAGATCATAACTGGATTGGTTTTAAACTAATTGGCACCAAAAGTAACCGCAGTGCTATCGGGGCTTCTGTAGAATTATACTGGGGTGACCAGAAGCAAAAACAGGTAATTACAGGAGGCAGTGGATTCAGCTCTGAAAGTCAGCGAAGGGTTTATTTTGGCCTGGGTACACACTCCAAAATTAAGAAGGTCGTCATTCATTGGCCTTCCAGACAAAAACAAGTCCTGAAATCACTGAAGATTAATCATTTGCATATCATAAAAGAACCTAAATAGATGCCTGACCTTGTGCATTCTCTCTCCCAGAAACTCAAAGAAATTCAAATCAAACGGTATATAGCCCCGTTGTTGATTACTGTCATTTTGTTAGTGGCGGAGTTTTCATTTGGGATTCTTAAGGGGTATGAGAAGTTCATTGTTGCCCTGGGATCAAGTATTCTTACCGAATTAATGTTGGGACGTCTTGTTCTTGGGAAATGGCGAAATCTGTCAAGTGCGTACATCACAGGCATTAGTGTAAGTATTCTTGTTCGCTCGCAGCTAAATTGGATATATGCCCTTTGCAGCATGCTTTCGATCACTTCCAAATATGTCATTCGTTATAAAGGTACGCATATATGGAACCCATCAAATTTTGGTGTTGTTGCATTGCTTATATTGGCATCGAATAAATTGGCCATCCTAAGTATTCAATGGGGAAATAATCTGTGGCCGATGCTTGTTATTTGGGTTTTGGGATTTGCTATCATCTGGCGGGTAAAACGATTTCATATTTGTGCGACTTATGTGGCGTCATTTTTCTTCTTTTCGTTGTTAAGAAGCTGGATAACGGGAGATCCCTTTATGGCGGAGATATCACCCATCACCGGACCCATGTACCAGCTGTTTGTTTTCTTTATGATAACGGATCCTAAAACGACCGTAAAATCCAGGCTGGGCCAGTACCTGGTGGCTTTTTCAATTGGCCTGGTGGAATTTATTTTTCGTCTTAATTCATTCATCTATGCACCTTTTTATGCCTTATTTGTTGTTGGTCCAACAGCGATGTTTATTGAAAAATGGTGGCAATCGCATGATTTTCCAAAATTAGCACAATACGTAAGCCGTTCAAAAATAACCTCTTCTTAAAATTTACAGCAATGATAAGACATCAGCAGGCATACGTTAGCTGCCGGGATCTGGAAAGTGGAATTGATTAAGCCCTTAAACACTCTAAAATCAGGAATTTGTTTATCAAAGAGAATATTATTTTAGGGTTGCATTTTCGATATGAAATTTGTAAATAAAGTTTTGTTGATTCGCATGAATTTTCTTAAATCACTGGGTATTTATTATGAGAAAACAATCATTAATACTTCTGTTTTTCATATTGGTTGTAGCCGGCTGTAAGCAAAAACAGAGTAGCAATAGTAATCCGGCGGCAAAAGGGTTCAATGCCAAGGCCTCGGATCCCAAAGCCATAGCTATTGCCGACAGTGTGATGAAGGCAATGGGCGGACGCAAAAATTGGGATCAGACCAAGATAATTCACTGGAATTTCTTCGGGCAAAGAGCCCATACATGGGATAAGGCTACGGGCAAAGACAGTATTTATATACCCTCGAAAAACATGGCGATTGTTGAAAATATTCATTCCAAAAAAGGCAAGGTATTTGAAAATGGAAAACAGATGACCCAACCTGATTCAGTAAAGAAATATCTTACGAAAGGATACCAATGGTGGGTCAACGATTCTTACTGGTTGTTTATGCCTTTTAAAATGAAAGATACCGGCGTTACGCTCAAGTATTTGGGTATACACAAAACGCAAGCTGGAGAGCCGGCGTATAAGTTGCAACTAACATTCGACAGCGTCGGGGTAACTCCTCAAAATAAGTTCTGGGTCTATGTCGATACTTCTGACCATTTAGTGCGACAGTGGGCTTATTTTCCGAAAGCAAGCATGAGTAAACCGGCTTTTGTACTTCCATGGAAAAATTATAAAAAACACGGTAAAATTTTATTGAGTGGCGACCGGGGCAAACATACCTTATCAAATATTAAGGTAATGAATCATTGGCCAAATAAATGATTGGCTTGGTGATTGTCTGAAATTTTGCAAATTTACT
>DASQZL010000322.1:0-2184 GCA_035638715.1 Balneolaceae bacterium | reverse complement strand
AAAAGAAGGACACGGAAGAGGACTGGTCGATGGCCGACCTCCAGGCCTGGCTCAGTGCAGATCAGCAAGAAGGATATGCAGTCCCTCTCCTCATTCTCGGCAGCCTGTCGGCTATCAATATTATTTTGCTGATACTTTTTTTAATCGGACTGATGAAGCCCTTCGTTATTATTTCTTTTGTCATCTACCTGCTTACTTATAATTATTATGCCGATAAGGTATCGGGACTGTTTGATGAGGCGACACAAATTGAAAAATTACTTTCTTCATTCCGGGAGTGTCTTTTATTCCTGGAATCCTTTTCCTACCGGAATGACAGCCGGCTTCAATCTTTTTGCGCTATCTTCCGGCAACGCGGGGAAACGCCCAGCAATTATTTGAAAAAAATTATTCGCATTTCTTCGGCGGCTTCTTCGCAGGGCAGCGAGCTTGTGTGGCTATTGCTCAACAGCCTGGTCCCCTGGGATCTCTATTTTGCCAAACGATTAAATGCTTACAAAAAAGACCTCGAACCGAAACTTCAGGCATGGCTTGACCGGTTTTATCAACTGGAGGCATTAAATTCAATCGCCAATTTCGCATGGCTGAATCCCGAATACACCTTTTCCCTGCCCCGGGATGATCGCGCGTCCCCCATTTTGAAAGCAAAAGATCTTGGCCATCCGCTCATCCCCAAAGAAGAAAAAGTGACAAATGATGTGACCATCAAAAAAATAGGTGATATTCATCTCATAACGGGTTCAAATATGGCTGGTAAAAGTACCTTCCTGCGAACCGTCGGCATCAACCTGGCTTTATGCATGGCAGGCGCGCCGGTCAATGCATCTTCGTTTGATGCAATATTGGTTCGGCTATTTTCAAGTATAAACGTAACGGATTCGCTGAATGAAGGGCTGTCGCATTTTTATGCTGAAGTAAAACGCCTGCGAGCCTTGATGGACCGGCTAAATTCGGATCACTCCCACCCTCTTTTCTTTTTCGTGGATGAAATTTATCGCGGAACCAACAACCGTGAACGACTGGCCGGCAGCGACGCCTTTTTGAAAGAAATAGCAGGGAAAAATGGTATTGGCCTGGTAACGACCCATGACCTGGAGCTTGCTCAGCTTGAAAGGGAAATTCCCGCCCTAACGAATTGGCATTTTGAAGAAACCATTGAAGACGGTGAAATGTATTTTGAATATAAGCTGAAACCCGGTCCTTGTTCATCAACAAACGCGCTGAAGATAATGGAGCGTGAAGGCCTGCCGGTCTGAATTTGATACGCTAATACCTTAACAGCGAAATGGAACGTTTGTTCTTCGTAAGAAGAATGATAATTTTATAGCAAATTCTCTTAATTTTTTGTGATGAAGTATGTAAAACTCAAAGGTTCATCATTGTCATACCTTGCGCTTGGTGATTCTTATACTTTTGGTAAAAAAGTATCCGCCGATCAAAGTTGGCCGGCCCAGCTGGTCCGACTGCTTCGTAGTTCCGGAGTGCAGATGAAGAATCCTGAAATCTTAGCAACAACCGGATGGACAACCTACGACCTGCATAATGCGATTAGACAAACTGATTTACACCCTCCCTACGATTTGGTTTCACTGCTCATTGGGGTAAATAATCAAATCCAGAAACTGGAGGTAGCTGAATATTCCAATCAATTTCAATCACTGCTCGAAAAAGCAATTCGTCTTTCCGGCAATACTCCCTCCCGCGTGTTGGTACTTTCCATACCCGATTACAGCGTAACACGCTTTGGGCGCCGAAAAAATTCAAAAAAAGTAAGTGCTCAAATAGCTATGTATAATAGAATTAATCGGGCAATTACCGAAAATCTGCACGCTCATTATATTGATATCACCGCGGTTTCCCGAGAAGCAGCTGAAGATGACGATTTAATCACCTGCGATGGGTTGCATCCCTCGGCAAAAATGTATGCCGAATGGGCTGAAAAGGCGGCAGCCGTGATGGCTGCAGAAATCAAAGAATGGTCTAATACTACATCATGATTTCACCTCAACATATCGAAAGAGCTGAAAAACGGATCAACCCGCATATCCTGCGAACGCCCCTCATTCGCTCAGCATGGTTGAGCAATTTTTGTGATGGGAATGTGTATCTGAAATTGGAGAGTGAACAATATACCGGTTCATTTAAAGCCCGGGGCAGCCTCAATAAGCTCATGTGGCTGAAAGA
>DASQZL010000321.1:0-3496 GCA_035638715.1 Balneolaceae bacterium | reverse complement strand
GATGCCTTCTTTGTAGCGGGTCGTATCATTTGTTCCGGGAAAAGAGCCGTTGACCTGGGCCGGCGCATCCTGCAGCGATTTTGGAAAGGTGAAGGGCAACTTACCGGAGGGGTTCACATCGCCAAACAGTACATCGGCGAGTGCATGTCCGCCTTCAGAACCGTTGTAGCCCGACCAAATCATGGCGCTTGTTTCATGAAGTGCCTGCCGCAGTTCAACCGGCGCGCCGGAAATAATAACCACCACGGTATTAGGGTTGGCAGCCGTAACGGCTTTGATCAATTTATTTTCCCCGAATGGCAGTGCCAGAGATGAACGATCGGCGCCCTCGGTTTCATAGGTGCGCGTGTTACCGGCTACGATAATAGCTGCATCAGCGGCTTTGGCCTTGTTTACTGCCTGCCGGATAAGCTGTGGACTTGTTCCATCTTTTGGAATCCGCCTGGGACCACCACTCTTCGGTTTTTGATAAGTTTCCTTATAGCCCTGTGCAAAATGAATTTGTACCTTACCTTTCAATTTATGCTTCAGTCCGGCCAGCGGGGTGATTTCCTCTTCGGCTTTTACACCAGCACCGAAACCGAGTTGCGCCTGTTTTTTTGTGGCATTATCGCCAATCACTGCAATTGAATGCAACTTTGAGGCGTCCAGAGGCAGCAGTTTTTTTGAATTTTTTAACAGTACAATAGATGATGCTGCCACGTTGTAGGCAATTTTGTGATGCTCCGGCGTATTTATGGACCCTTTTGGGCGCGTCCCGTTTCCCAGCATATTCAGGCGGTACATCACCCGTAAAATTCTTTTTACTTTATGATTGATAGTTTCTTCACTTACCTTGCCAGCCCTTACTGAGTCGCGCAGGGGCGTTGCAAAATAGAATTTGCTATAATCGGTGCCACTGCCCATTTCCACATCAAGTCCGGCTTTAGCCGTTTTCACCGTGCTGTGCACCCCGCCCCAGTCGGAGATAATCATCCCTTTAAAGCCCCACTGCTTTTCGAGCACATCATTCAATAAATGTTTATTCGCTGCCATATAATTACCGTTGACTTTATTGTAAGCAGCCATCACGGCATCAACATGCGCTTTTTGCACTGCCGCTTTAAAAGCAGGCATATAAATTTCACGGAGTGCCCGCTGGCCGATAATTTCATCGACGTTAAGGCGATTGGTTTCTTGGTTATTGGCTACATAATGCTTCACACATGCCGCAACACCTTGGTTTTGTACGCCTTCGATATAATTTGTGGTCAGCCGGGCATCGAGATAGGGATCTTCGGTCAAAAACTCGAATGTTCGTCCGCCATTGGGGTTGCGATCGATATTTACGGCCGGACCCAGGATCATATCTTTATGACGGGCGCGAGCCTCCTGCCCGAGTACTTTTCCATATTGACGGGCCAGCGATGTATCCCATGTGGCGGCCAGTGCACTGCCGGTTGGGAGGTAGGTCGCTGAGTCGGTTGTCAGCCCCATAGGCTTCCATGAGTTGGGATGCACTTCTGGCCGAACCCCAAACGGTCCGTCATAGTAGTGCATTTCCGGGATGCCCAGCGCTTTCACACCGGCCGAAGTGAAAAAACTGTTGCCGTGGAGCATATCAATTTTTTGCTGCAGACTCATTTTTTTGATCAGCGAATCGATGTGTGCTTCAGCGGCGGCATCCGATTGGTTAGAAGGCTGGCCGGTGCAACCCGTCATGTAGATTGCAAATGTACAAACAAAAATAATCAGGCTGGTTGATGGATAAATTCTTATCATTGAAATTCGTTTTTAGCTTAGGTTTTGAGAAAATTTATAGTTTTGCTTATTACACAAAGCTTCGCAGAGCAAACAGGAAGTTAGTCGTTTGTGGTTCTCTGTGCCTTCTTCGTGGTACTTTGCAAAATAACTCCATTATTTCATTTGAATTGTTTGAGCGTTGCCATCATAATGAATCGTTTGATCAGCGGTGGCATTAAAATCCAGCGCCTGCTGATGATTTTTGCTCACCCAAATAACGTTGAACGTCCGATTTTTCACCATGCCCTGGAATGATCCCTGGCGTTTACCGATGTGCAGCGTATGGGTTTGGTCAATATAATGAATTGGTATTTTTGTGTATTTGCCGTCTTTGTAATCCTCACTCACGCCGTCATCATTATACAGGGTGAAGTGACCGTCCCGGCCGGTGTAAACATAAAGCGTAATCGGATTTTGGGGTTTTTGTCCGGTGTACTGCTCGGCCGGACCGATGGGCAAAATGCTGCCCGCTTTTACGAAAACCGGTATGCGGTTGTAGGGTGCGGCTGCCGAAATATTTTGTCCCCCATCGAAAAATTTACCGGTGTTCAAATTGTACCAGCCCTTGGTTTGAGGCAGATACACCTTCCGGCTGCGGGTTTTATAGGACGTTACCGGATTAACCAGCAGATCGGGACCAAACATATATTCATCGCGGATATCACGTACATTTTCATCATTGGGAAAATCCATGGGCAGTGCGCGCATGATGGTATAATGATCATCCCATGTCATTGCATCCAGGCTGTAAATATACGGCATGAGGCGATAGCGCAATTTATCGTACTTGACGATACTTTTATATGTTTTGCTTCCGGGCGGGGCGATGTTGAAGACCTCCCGGTAAGGTTTTTGACCATGCGCCCGAAAAATCGGGCAGAACGCCCCGAACTGATACCAGCGGTCCATTAGCTCGCGCCATTCTTTTTTATTCTTTTTCGTAGGATTCTGGTAGCGCGGCTCCACCGCAAAACCGCCGATGTCCATCGTCCAGAAGGGCAGACCGGATATTGAATAATTGAGTCCCACGCCGATCTGGTTTTTCATGTCGGTCCAGGTCGTGCCGATGTCGCCGCTCCAGATGGCCGCCGAATAACGCTGCAGGCCGGCGTAGGCCGATCGCGTTAAAATAAATACGCGCTGATTCGGTTTGGCCCGCTGCTGTCCTTTATAAAAGGCTTCGGCATTAACCAGCGGATAGGCGTTGAAATACTCCGCAGCCGGTCCCAGGTACGTCGGATTCATGAGTGCCTTACGCGTTTGGATATCCGTGTTGGAATGAATATCAGGTTCCGAGGCATCCAGCCACCAGGCATCTACTCCCAAACTGAACAGTCGATTTTTTACCAGGTCCCAGAATGCTTTGCGTGCGTGGGGGTTGAAGGCGTCATAAAAAGTAGAAACATAGCCGACCCAATCTTTTTGGTGATCGTTGACATTTTTTTTATACAGCCAGCCGTTGTTCCAGAATTGCTTGAATGTCTTGGTCGTTGTATAAAATTTCGGCCAGACGGAGATCATAAAATGCAGGTGATCTTTCTGATGCAGGGTTTGAATCATCTGCTTCGGATGGGGGTATCGCGTGGAATCAAAACGCTGGCTGCCCCATTTATTTTTCTTCCAGTAGTACCAGTCCTGCACGATATTATCGATCGGAATATTCTGTTGGCGGAATTTATGAGCCACTGACAAAATTTGTTTTTGTGAATTATAA